>JAYRTA010000528.1:0-1500 GCA_041919875.1 Arenimonas sp. | reverse complement strand
GATCGACACGTCGGGCTCGATGTCCGACGCCAACAAGCTGCCCCTGCTCAAGGACAGCTTCCGCCAGCTGGTGCCCCGCCTGCGCGCGCAGGACCGCGTCTCGATCGTGGTCTACGCCGGCAGCGCCGGCCTGGTGCTGCCGCCGACCCCGGGCGACCGCCACGGCGAGATCCTCGATGCGCTGGGCCGCCTGGAAGCCGGCGGCTCGACCAATGGCGGCGAAGGCATTGAACTCGCCTACGCCGTGGCCAAGCAGGCCTACATCGACGGGGGCGTGAACCGCATCCTGCTGGCCAGCGACGGCGACTTCAACGTCGGCATCTACGACCCGCGCGCGCTCGAGACCCGCATCGAGGCCGGCCGCCGGTCCGGCGTGGCCTTCAGCGTGCTGGGCTTCGGCGGCGGCAACTACAACGATGCCCTGGCCGAGAAGCTGGCCGACGTCGGCAACGGCAGCTACGCCTACATCGACACCCTGGGCGAGGCGCGCAAGGTGCTGGTGGAGGAAATGGCCTCGACCCTGCTCACCATCGCCAGCGACGTGAAGGTGCAGGTGGAGTTCAACCCGGCCGTGGTGGCCGAGTACCGGCTGGTCGGCTACGAGAACCGCGCCCTGGCGCGCGAGGATTTCAACAACGACCAGGTGGACGCCGGCGAGATCGGCGCCGGCCACGACGTGACCGCGCTCTACGAACTGTGCCTGGTCGGCATGGGCTGCGAATCCAGCGATCCGCTGCGCTATGGCACCCCGGTCGCGGCCACCGCCCGCGGCGGCGAGATCGCCCACCTCAAGCTGCGCTACAAGCTGCCCGGGCAGGACACCAGCACCCTGGTCGAACAGCCGGTGCTGCGCTCGTCGATCAGCTCCTGCGCGAGCGAGGACCTGCGCTTCGCCGCCGCCGTCGCCGCCTTCGCCGACCAGTTGCGCGGCGGCCAGCGCACGGCCGGTTTCGGCTGGGATGGCGTCGAGGCCCTGGCCCGCGGTGCGCGCGGCGAGGACCCCTGGGGCTACCGCGGCGAATTCTTGCAACTCGTTGCCCGGGCGCGCAGCCTGAGCGGCGCCCGCGACGCCCAGGTCGCGCACACCACGGACTGACGCCGCCCCCGTGACCACGCCGAAGGACCCGCGCCATCCACCGCTGCCGGACGAGGAAGCCGCCCTGGCCCGCGTCCTGCGCGCCCTGCCCGCCGGCGAACCGCCGGCGGCACTGGATGCGGCCATCCTCAAGGCGGCCAGCGATGCGCTCGCGGCCGGCGGCGGGGCCCGGCCGCGCCCCCCCCTGCCGGGGTGGGCCGTCGGCACCGCCGCGGGGGCGGTGCGGGCGAACGGCATCGGCATGAACCTGCGGCCGCCCACGCCGGGCGACGAAGCGAAGGCGCGGGCCGAGGCGGGCCTGGCCGAGGTCGCGCCCACCACACCGGCCGATGCCGAATCCAAGGCCGCCGCGGACGCGGCCGAGGCCGCTGCGTTCGACCAGGCCAGCGCGGACGCCGCCGAGG
>JAYRTA010000527.1:0-1509 GCA_041919875.1 Arenimonas sp. | reverse complement strand
CCGCCGATCGCGGCCGCGGCCAGCGCCGCGAGCAGCAGGCCGAGGAGGTGGAAGAGGCCGACCAGCAGCAGGTTGCCGGCATGCTGGCGCAGGCCGTCGAAGAGCTGGCCGACGTGCAGGCGGTCTCCGCGGTCGAGTGTGCGCGCACCGGAGAGCATGCCTGCGACGAGCACCGGCAGGGTCACGGGTGCGGCCGCCCAGCCGAGGAAGGGCACCATGCCGAGCGCGGCGAGGATCACGAAGAAGATCAGCGCCTGCAGCGCCCACACCAGCGGCGCCCGCATGAAGATGCGCCACCCGGCGGCGAGCCAGTCGAGGGCGTGGCCGGGCACCACGTCGCCGGGGGCGGGCGGCGGCGGATGCGGGCGGCGGGGCGGGGGCAGGGTGGCGTTCATCGGCGTCGGGTCGGGGATGGGGCGGGCGTGACAGAGCGGGCGGGGCGGCGTCAGCGCGGCAGGGGCGGCGCCGCGGCGATGCGCAGGCGCAGGATGTCGCGGTACTCGTTCGGGTCCTTCACCAGCACCATCTCGCCCGCGCGCGGCAGGTGGAAGTCGGCCGCGCGCGACATCCAGAAGCGCAGCGCGGCCGCGCGCAGCATGGCCGGCCAGGCGGCGCGCTCGGCGTCGGTGAAAGGGCGCTCGGCGTGGTAGGCGTCGAGCAGCGCGGCGGCACGCTCGGCATCCAGCCCGCCGTCGGGGGTGGAGCACCAGTCGTTGACGGTGACGGCGACGTCGAACAGCAGCGCGTCGTAGCCGGCGAAGTAGAAGTCGATGACGCCGCCGATGCGCACCCCGCCGTCGGCATCGGTGTCCCACAGCACGTTGTCGCGGAAGAGATCGGCGTGGATCGCGCCGGCGGGCAGGGCGGCGACGTCGATCGTGGCCTGGAAGGCGATCTCGGCGTCGAGCAGGGTCTGTTCGTCGGCGGGCAGGAAGGGCCGCAGCACCTGCGCGGTGGCGGCGCGCCAGGCGGCGCCGCGCGGGTTTTCCTGGCGGCGACCGTAGGACTGGCCGGCCAGGTGCAGGCCGGCGAGCATGGCGCCGACCCTCCCGCAGTGCGCCAGGCCGGGGCTCATCTCGGAGCGGCCCGAGAGCCGTACCACCAGTGCGGCGGGGCGCTCCTGCAGGGTGCCGAGGTATTCGTTGTGGCGGTTGGCGATCGGGCCCGGCACGGGCAGGCCGTGGCGCGACAGGTGCGCCATCAGGTGCAGGTAGTAGGGCAGCTCGGCGCGCGGGATGCCCTCGAAGAGCGTCAGCACGTAGCGCCCGAGCGTGGTGGTGACGAAAAAGTTGCTGTTCTGCACGCCGGCCGAGATGCCCTCGAGTTCCACCAGGCGGCCGATGGCGTAGTCCTTGAGCCAGTCGGCGAGCACGGATTCGGGAACGGGGGTGAAGACGGACATGCGGACTCCGGGTAAGGCGGTTGGGTAGGGTCAGGCGGCCTGGATGGCCGGCATGGCGCCGCGGGCGGTGGCCTCGCGGGTGACGGCGTAGGCCACGGTCGCGGCGG
>JAYRTA010000526.1:0-1513 GCA_041919875.1 Arenimonas sp. | reverse complement strand
TACTACGAGGCGTGTGCGCGTCAAGGGCTGAACGCGTCCGAATGCGCCGGACGCCTGATCTGGTTCAAGGCCACCGCCGGCAACGAGCGCTTCCACACCTACGTGTTCCAGCAGCGGGTGGGCGTGCTGATCGACTGGTTCCGCGTGCTGCGCAGCGACGAGCGCGGCGACCGCTTCCGCGCCTGGGGCATCATCAACGATCCGGCCTGCTGCGTGCCCGGCAGCCCCGACTGCCCGGCGAAGAGCCTGGACGAGACCTACGGTCTCGACTGGTGTCCGGGCGACGAGGAACTCCTCCCCCATGTCGGGCGCAGCGGCTACCGCGATCCGGCCTGCGACTTCCGCGATGCAGCGCTGAAGCCCGGCGATGTGCATGGCCCAGCCGACCAGCGCCACGACGCCTGCGACCTGCGTTTCGGCACCTCGACCGGCGCACTGGGCATCCGCAAGTTTCCGAACCCGCGCTTCGACCGCGCAGCTTGGTTGAAGCTCAACGGCAGCCCGGGCACCTGGGAAGGCTATAACCGGCCGATCGCCGCCGCCGGCGGCCGGGGCGAGGCGGCCCGCTCCCACCTCCAGGACGGTGCCATCGAGCCCCCCTTCCTGATCGGCACCTCCTGCGGTTCCTGCCACATCGCCTTCGATCCGCTCAACCCCCCGGCTGACCCGGCGCGCCCGGCATGGGAGAACATCAAGGGGCTGATCGGCAACCAATACACGCGCGTCTCCGAGATCATGGTCTCGGGCATGGCATCGAATACCCTCGAATGGCAGATGTTCGCCCATGCCAGGCCGGGAACCAGCGACACCTCGGCGATCCCGACCGACCAGGTCAACAATCCCGGCACGATCAACGCACTGATCAATCTCGCCAAGCGTCCGACCTTCGCCAACGAGTCCGTGATCAAGTGGCGCAAGACCGCCTCCTGCGCCAAGGGCGTCGACGAGACCCGGTGCTGGTGCGAGCCGGGCCGCAACGGCAAATGCTGGGAGAAGTCCCTGCACAAGGAAGCCGTACACCACATCCTCAAGGGCGGTGAGGACTCGATCGGCGCGCTCGAAGCCATCCAGCGCGTGTACTTCAACATCGGCTCGTGCTCGGAGCAGTGCTGGGTCAATCACCTTGCAGACCTGCGCCAGCTCGATCCGCAACAACGCGGCTTTGGCCAGACGCCCTTCGACATCGGCCAGTGTAGGCGGGACTGCCCGAACTTCCGCGCCGTCGAGGACCGCTTGGGAAACATTCTCGACTTCTTCATGTCGGCCGAAGGCCATGCCACCGACCTGCGCGAGGCGCGCGAGAACACGCTGCGGGTTGCCAACCCCGGCGCGCGTTACACCGATCAGGACCTGATCGCAGATCTCGAACGCACGTTCGGAGCGGGCGCGGTCGCGCGTGGCCGTGAAGTGTTCGCCAATGGCTGCGCACGCTGCCACTCGAGTCAGCCCGCGGCCGCGACTGGCCAGCTTGCCGGCCTCGATTTCCACAAGCTCGACCTCAAGACGGGGCTGC
>JAYRTA010000525.1:0-1519 GCA_041919875.1 Arenimonas sp. | reverse complement strand
TGTGGGCCGCGTCTCGCACGTCGAGCTGCAGCCGCACTACCAGAAGCCGGTCGCGCCCTCGGCCATCCGCGCCCACACGAAGACCGTGCTGATCAAGGACGGCGTGCCGACCTTCGTCGACACCTCCGAGCCGCGCGCACTGGAGCCCGAAGAGATCCCCGGCATCGTGCAGGCCTACCGCCACGCGGCCCAGAACGCCATCAGCGCCGGTTTCGACGGCGTCGAGATCCACGCCGCCAACGGCTACCTGATCGACCAGTTCCTCAAGACCGGCGCCAACCACCGCAAGGACGACTACGGCGGCAGCATCACCAACCGCGCGCGCCTGCTGCTCGAAGTGGTGGCCGCGGTGACCGAGGCCATCGGCGGCGGTCGCACCGGCATCCGCCTCTCACCCGTGACCCCGGCCAACGACATCGTCGACGCCGACCCGCAACCGCTGTTCGACCACGTGGCCCGCAAGCTGGCACCGCATGGGCTGGCCTATGTGCATGTGATCGAAGGCTCGACCGGCGGCCCGCGCGAACTGCCCGATCGCCCGTTCGACTACGCCGCGTTCAAGTCGGCGTACCGCCAGGCCGGCGGCCAGGGCGCCTGGATGGTCAACAACGGCTACGACCTGCCGCTGGCGCAGCAGGCGCTGGCCGGTGGTGCCGACCTGGTGGCATTCGGCCGCGCCTACATCGCCAACCCGGACCTGGTGGCCCGCCTGCGCCGCGGCGGCCCCTTCAACAAGCCGGACAAGATGACGTTCTACGGCGGCGGCGAAAAGGGCTACACCGACTACCCCGCCCTCGCGGGGTAACGGCACCCGATGGGGTATCGGTCGGCGCAGGCGCGAAAGGCGCGGCGGCACCGGGACGGCCTAAGATCGCCGGTGGTCCGGCGCGGTCGGACCGCGCCAGACACCGAGTCCCCGCATGCCCATCAAAAAATCCGACCTGTATTCCAAACTCTGGGCCTCTTGCGACGAGCTGCGCGGCGGCATGGACGCCAGCCAGTACAAAGACTACGTGCTGGTCCTGCTGTTCATCAAATACATCAGCGACAAGTACGCCGGCCAGCCCTTCGCGCCCATCCAGATTCCCGAAGGCGCCAGCTTTGTCGATATGGTCGCCCTCAAAGGCAAGAGCGACATCGGCGACCAGATCAACAAGAAGATCGTCCGCCCGCTGGAAGAAGCCAACCGCCTGCGCATCAAGGCCGACTTCAACGACGACGCGCTGCTGGGTTCCGGCAAGGAAAAGGTCGACAAGCTCACCAACCTGATCGGCATCTTCGAGTCCCCGGACCTGGACTTCAGCCGCCACCGCGCCGACGGTGACGATATCCTGGGCGACGCCTACGAATACCTGATGCGCCACTTCGCCACCGAAAGTGGCAAGAGCAAGGGCCAGTTCTACACCCCCGCCGAAGTCAGCCGCGTCATGGCCCAGGTGCTGGGCATTGCCAGCGCCAAGACCAGCCCCGACACCACGGTGTACGACCCCACCTGTGGCTCCGGCTCGCTGCTGCTCAA
>JAYRTA010000524.1:0-1521 GCA_041919875.1 Arenimonas sp. | reverse complement strand
CCTTCGCCCGTGCCTGCGCCGGGCACGGCCTCACGGCGCCGCATGCCTGGCCACCGTCGACACCCGACCTGCACCACCTGGCGCTGGCCGATGACCGGCTGAACCTCTTCCTCGCCTGCGGGGACCGCCGCGCCGCGTGGCGCGAGCTCGTGGGCCAGGTAGATGCCTTCGTTCTCGCGTCGCGCGAGGTCGATGCCGTGGCCCTGCCGAAGGCAATGGCTCGACTGGCCGCGCCCGAGGCCACCGTCACCACCGCGGCGGACCCGGCGCCGGGACTTCGCGACGCGCTGCGGGCGCGCGGTTTCGAACTCGCGTCGTCCGGCCAGCCGTTCGCCTGCTACCGGCCCCGGTTCACCCCCAGCCGCATGCCCTTGCGCGCAGCCCCGGGCGTGCGCACCCCCGGACACGCCCTCGTCATCGGAGCCGGGCTGGCCGGCGCCGCAACGGCTGCCGCGCTTGCTCGCCAGGGGTGGCGCAGCACGGTGCTTGAACGTGGCGACGCGCCAGCGCTCGAAGGCTCCGGCAACCCGGCGGGGCTCTTCCATGGCACCGTCAACCCGGACGACGGCCCGCACGCCCGCTTCAACCGCGCGGCGTCGTTCGCGGCGGCCCGAGCCGTACGCCATGCCATCGAGCGGCACGGCGTCAAGGGTGCGGTCGACGGCTTGTTGCGCCTCGAGCCCGCCGGCACGGATCCATCACGCATGGCCGCCCTCCTCGCCCGCCTCGGGCTCGGCCCCGACTACGTGCAGGCACTCGATCCCCGACAGGTGGCCGAGCGGAGCGGCCTGCCACTGCAGCAGCCCGCATGGTTCTACCCGATGGGGGGATGGGTGCATCCGGCAGGCCTCGCCCGCGCCCTGCTGGCCGAGGCGGGCGCGCATTGCACGTTGCGGCTCGGCGTGGCCGTCGCGCGCATCGAACGTCGTGACGGTGTCTGGCATGCGCTCGACGATGCGGGCGACGTGCTGGACAGCGCGCCCGTCATCGTCCTTGCCAATGCGCAGGATGCGCTGCGGCTGGCCGGCGGCGCGAGCTGGCCCGTGCGCCCGGTGCGCGGTCAGATCAGCAGCGTCGCCACGCCGCCTCACCTGCTGATGCCGCGCCTGCCCCTGGCGGGCGGCGGCTATGTCATTCCGCCGCTCGACGGCCGGTTGTTGTTCGGTGCCACGGCGCAAGCGGGCGACTCGGACCCGGCGCTGCGCGAGGCCGACCATCGGCACAACCTGGCACAGCTCGAGCGCCTGCTCGCGCAGCCGCTCGGCCTGTCGGTGTCGGGCTTGAGCGGGCGCACCGGCTGGCGCTGCGTGAGCGACGACCGACTGCCCCTCATCGGCGCCGTGCCCGCGGCCGCCACCATCGGCGGCGCCACGGCGGAGCAGGCGCGCTTCGTCGCACGCCAGGAGGGACTCTATGTGTTCAGCGGGCTGGGTTCGCGCGGCATCACATGGGGCGCGCTGGGGGGCCAGCTCGTGGCCTCGATGATTGCCGGGGCGCCGGCGCCCGTGTCGGCCAGCCTGA
>JAYRTA010000523.1:0-1522 GCA_041919875.1 Arenimonas sp. | reverse complement strand
CGGCACCAGGAAGGTCACGGTGCCCCCGTGCAGCGTATTGTAGACCGGGATCGGCGCCTGGCCCGTGGCCTGGGTGATCGTCCAGTAAAGCCGGTCGACAAACCACTGGCCCGAGTTGCACGACATCGCCAATGACAGGTGCCCGCCCGGGGCCACGCGCCGCCAGGCCGCGCGGATGCCCTCCTCCGTGTAGACGTAATTGTCGAGCCGCAGGGTGGACATGGCCGACACCATCGCGTGCGAATCGAGCAGCCCGTAGCAGACGACATCATAGCGCTCGCCGGTGTTCTTGCCGAAGAACGACCGGGCATCATCGACCACCGTGCGGACGCCCGGCCGGCGGTAGGGTTGCTCCGGGTGCCACTGCCGGCCGATCGCGATGATCTGCGCGTCGATGTCGACGCTCGTCACCTGCCCGTAGCCGTTCCGCAGGGCCGCCTGCACGTCGTTGCCCGTGCCCGCGCCGACCACGAGCGCCGTGGCGCGACGCGGATTGAGCGTGAACGGCAGGTCGTAGAGCTCCCGCACGTTTTGCAGCCGGGACCGGTCCTCGGGCGTCAGCCGGGGGTCGGCCAGCCGCGCATCCGACACATCATGCAGGTATTGGTGGAAGTCCCGGTTCACATCCAGCCGCAGCGCCAGCGGGTCGGTCGCGAGCATGATCCGGTTGTAGGGCGAGAAGGTGGCGCCCTGCCCGGAAAAATAACCGAGCCAGATGATCGCGGCGGCGACCGGCCCGGCCCACCAGCGCCGCGAGAGCCAGACGAACGGCGCCGCGCCCAGGGCCAGCCAGACCGCCGGGCCCGCGTCCAGCCAGGCCGTCAGCGTGAAGACCAGCACGCCGCCCAGCGATCCCGCCAGGTCCGCGCTGTAGGCCCGCAGCACCGGCAGGCGCCCGAACAGGTGCCCCAGCGGCGCCCCGGCGCACACAAACACCACCCCCACGCCGGACAACAGGCCCAGGAAGATCGCGAGGTTGCGGACGAACGTCCCCAGGTCCGCGTTGATCGTCTCCGCGCCCCAGAGGGTGATGCTCTGGTCCGGAAAGGTCAGGTGCACCAGCCCGAGCGATTCCGCGGCGGCCACCGGCAGCGCCACGGCCAGCAACGCGGGCAGCACGAGGTGCACCAGCCCGGGATAACGGCGCCCCAGGGCCACGCCCACGCCCAGGCCGAGGAAGGCCGTGATCAGGATGATGTTGTTGACGTAGGCAAAGACCCGCACCTGCCCCGACGTCCACCGGATCAGCGCCAGCTCCAGCACCAGGATGCCAAAGGTCGTCAGTCCCACCAGCCACGCGGAGCCCGCCCGGCCCTCCGCCCAACCCGCGTCCGCCAGCAGTTTTCGAAGGATCATGAATGTGTGCGGACACTACCGCCGCCCGGTGCACGGGTGGCAAATTTATACGCACCCGGCTTGGGTCCGCCACCGCCTTGGTTTTGTGCGTCTTTCCCGCCTACTCCGGCCTTGCAACCGCCCGGGGCGTGATTCTCCTTCTGTCATCCGTCACCTGCATGGCCGC
>JAYRTA010000522.1:0-1522 GCA_041919875.1 Arenimonas sp. | reverse complement strand
ACCGGCAGGCTTTCGGGACTGAGCTGGGCGGCGTCGGGCTTCTTCGGGTCCCATTTCTGCACCTGGTTCGCCAGCCAGATCACCGGCGACACCGCGCGTTTGGAGGCGCGGTAAGTGCTCCAGGCGATCACGTAGATCACCACCAGCACGATCGCCAGCGGTGCCATGCCGAACCAGAAGGCCAGGCTGTCGACCTGTTCCTGCTTGAACAGCAGGTAGAGCCGGTGCCCGGTCGGGTCCTGGTCCACCAGCACCAGCGAGCCGCCCTGGGACCGGGGCAGCACGTGGAAGCCGACCGGCAGCGGCCGCAGTTCCTCCGGCAGCGCGGTGGCGTCGGCGCCCGCCGGCAGCAGGAAGCCGGTCATGTTGTAGGTGTCGGGGACCTGGGCATCGGGGCTGCGCGCCAGGCGCTGCCAGTAATGGCCGGCTTCTTCCTGCAGGGCCTGCTGGATCAGCACGTGCTTGAGCACGGCCGAGGCCCCGTACACGCCCAGCACCGCCGCGAACGAGATCGCGGCGGCCTGCAGGATGAAGGCGGCCCAGATCTTGCGCCGCAGGCCGGTGCGCTGGGTCGGCATGGTCAGGCGGCCGGGGTCACGTCCAGGTCGGCGATGCGGTAGCCGGCGGTCTGCACGGTATGCAGCAGCGGCTTCTGGAAGGGCCGGTCGATGGCCTTGCGCAGGTTGTAGAGGTGGCTGCGCAGGGTGTCGGAATCGGGCAGGCCGTCGCCCCAGATCTCGCGCTCGATGTCGCGGCGGGTGACCACGCGCGGCGACTCGCGCATCAGGATGGTCAGCAGGCGCAGGCCGATCGGCGAGAGGGTGATCTCCTGGCCGGCGCGGGTGACGCGCAGGCTGGCGGTGTCGAGCACCAGGTCGGCCACCTTGAGCACCTCGGCGCTGACCTGGCGGCGGTCGCGGCGGATCAGGGCGCGCACGCGGGCCTCGAGCTCCTGGATGGCGAAGGGCTTGACGAGGTAGTCGTCGGCGCCGGCTTCCAGGCCGGTGACCTTGTCGCTGAGGGTGTCGCGGGCGGTGAGCATCAGCACGGGCGTGGACTTCTTGGCCTCGTTGCGCAGCCGCCGGCAAACCTCCAGGCCATCGAGGCGGGGCAGCATCAGGTCGAGCACGATCACGTCGTAGCTGTTGTCGGCGGCCAGGCGGAAGCCGTCCAGGCCGTCGCCGGCGTAGTCGACGCCGTAGCCCTTGGACTCCAGGTATTCACCAACCATTTCCGAGAGGTTGCGGTTGTCCTCGACCACGAGGATCAGGCCGGCGGGGTCTTCGCGTCGCATGGGGGCTCTCCTGGGGCGGGGTCTTCAGCTTTGTGAAGGCTACACGCCCCGGCGGTGAGGCGGCCGTGAAGCCGGCGCGACGGGCCCGTCATGGCCTTACCCTTGGCGCCTGCCCGGCCCCGGCCGGCCCGTCCCCGCCCCTGCTTCCCGCCCCGAGACCGCCATGGCCCGCCTCTCCGCCAACGTCACCCCGATACTGCTGCTGCTCGCGTCCAAAGTGTTAAATAA
>JAYRTA010000521.1:0-1527 GCA_041919875.1 Arenimonas sp. | reverse complement strand
CCGGCCGACACCCCCGCCCACCCCTGCCTGAGCGCCTCCGCCGCCCCCACCCTGGGCACCGCCGGCTCCTCGACCCTGGTGGTGGCCAGCCACGACGTGCAGCTGCAGGGCTTCACGGTGGCCAACGACGCGCTCGACGGCGTGCGCGCCGGCCAGGGATATCCGGCCGGCGCCGGCGAGTCCGGTGGCGCGCAGGCGGTGGCGCTGCTGACGCGCGGCGACCGCATCCGCCTCGAACGGATGCGCGTGCTCGGCCATCAGGACAGCTTGTTCGCCGACCGACCGCCGGGCAGCGCGCCAGCGCGCGTCTGGGTGCATCGCAGCGTCGTGGCGGGCGACGTCGACTTCATCTTCGGCGCCGCCACCCTGGTCATCGAGGACAGCCTGGTGCTGAGCCGGGCCGGGCGGCGCGCGCCGGGTGAGCAGGGCATCGGCCTGGCGCCCAGCACCGCGCCGCAGCAGGCCCATGGCTTCCTGCTGTTGCGCAGCCGCTGGCTGGCCGAGCCGGGCGTGGCGCCGGGCAGCGTCTTCATCGGCCGCGCCTGGGACGCCGGCGTGCCCAAGCGCGAAGGCGGCGCGGCCTGGCAGGCCGGCGTGTCGCCCAACGGCCAGGCGCTGGTGCGCGACAGCCTGCTCGGCCCGCACCTGAAGGGCTGGACGCGCTCGACCGCCTGGCGCCCGTTCGATGCGGGCGTCAACCGCCTGGCCGAGTTCGGCAATGCCCTGCTGCCGGCCGCCGCCTGGGAGACCCTGCCGGCCGACGAGGGCTGGGGCGGTGGCACGCGCGGCGGCGCCGACGCCGCGCCCGAGCAGGTGCTGGCGATCCGCGACCGCGCGGAGCTCGAGGCCGCGCTGCGGCTCGGGGCGACGCCCAAGATCCTGGCGCTGATGGCGCGCATCGACCTGAGCGCCGACGCCCAGGGCCGGCCGCTGGACGCCGCCGCGCTGCGCGACGCGCAATACGACGAGGCCGCCTACCGCGCCGCCTTCGACCCCGCCACCTGGGGCCGACGCGCGCCGGCCGGGCCGCTGGAGGAGGCCCGCCAGCGTTCGGCGGCCCGTCAGGCGCGCCAGGTCACGTTGCGCCTGCCCGCCAACACCACGCTGATCGGCGTGCGCCCGGGCGCCGGCTTCGACAACGGCATGCTGGTGGCCGATGGCGTCGAGCAGCTGATCCTGCGCCAACTTTCCTTCAGCGACGCCTACGACCACTTCCCGGCCTGGGATCCGCTCGACGGCAGCCAGGGCGAGTGGAACAGCGAGTACGACAACCTGCGCCTGCGCGGCGCGCGCCAGGTCTGGGTCGACCACTGCCGCTTCGACGACGGCGCGCGCCCCGACACCCTGGAGCCGGTGGTGTTCGGCCGCCGCGTGCAGCGCCACGACGGGCTGCTCGACGTGACGCACGGCGCCGACCGCATCACGCTGAGCTGGAACCATTTCCGCCAGCACGACAAGAGCCTGTTGATCGGCAACAGCGACAAGCAGCTGGGCGACGCGGGCCTGTTGCGCGTGACCCTGCACCAC
>JAYRTA010000520.1:0-1532 GCA_041919875.1 Arenimonas sp. | reverse complement strand
AGCTATTTCGGCACGGCGGGCCTGGTGGTGTTCTGCCTGGCCAGCCTGGCCATGCCGCTGTTCGCGGTGACCGGCCTGCAGCTCTACCTCGACCGGCGCGCGAAGAAGCGGGCCGGCCTGGCGCGGCGGCAGGCGCGTGAGGCGCAGGCTGCCCGTGCGCGCGGCGGGGAAGGCCGGCCGGGCCTCGGCTAGGGCGGGACCATGCCGGGCGATCGCGCGCGGCGAACACCGCGCGCCGCGGAGGCCGCGCGGCGCACGGGCGCCGGCCCTCAGCCCGTCGCCAGCTGCTCGACCGCGGCCACGGCCGCGAAGCGTTCGGCGATGAGCCGAAGCAGGGCCAGGCGGTTACCGCGCACGGCGGGGTCCTCGGCCATCACCAGGGTGCGCTCGAAGAAGTTGTCCACCGGCGCCTGGAGCTGGGCGAGCCGCTTGAGCGTGCCGACGTAATCCCGGGCGGCCAGCAGCGGGTCGGTGTCGGCCAGCGCGCTGGCGAGCGCGCCGTGCAGGGCCTGTTCGGCCGGTTCGGCCAGCAGGCTCTCCTGGACCGTGGCCGGCACCGGTTCCTCGGTCTTGCGCAGGATGTTGCGGATGCGCTTGTTGGCCGCGGCCAGCGAGGCCGCCTCGCGCAGTTTCGCGAAGCCGGCGATGGCCTTGAGGCGCTTGTCGAAGTCGAGCAGCGAGGCCGGGCGCACATCGGCGACGGCATCGAACTGGGTGCCGGGCACGCCCTGGTCGGCGTAGTAGCCGCGCAGGCGGTCCAGCACGAACTCCGCCACTTCGCCCGCCACCGTGTAGCTGCACTTCCCGGTCGGATCCTTGCGCTCGAGCGCCAGCGACGTGGTTCGCTCGAGCGCGGCACAGGCCTCGTCGAGCAGCGTGTACAGATTGAGCTCCAGCTCGCCCTCGACCAGCGTGCGCGCCAGGCCCAGGGCATTGCGGCGCAGCGCGAAGGGATCCTTGTTGCCGGTCGGCTTGAGGCCGGCGGCGAAACCACCGGCCAGGGTGTCGAGACGCTCGGCGATGGCCAGCACGCGGCCCAGGGGCGTGGGCGCGATGTTGTCGCCGGCGAAGCGCGGCATGTAGGCCTGGTCGATGGCCTCGGCCACGGCCTCGGGTTCGCCCGCGGCGCGCGCGTAGTAGCGCCCGGCGATGCCCTGCAGCTCTGGGAACTCGTTGACCATGCGGCTCTGCAGGTCGGCCTTGGCCAGCCCGGCGGCGCGGCGCGCCTGCGCCGGGTCGGCGCCGACCTGGCGGGCGATGGCCTCGGCCAGCACCGCCACGCGCGCCGACTTGTCGGCCACGCTGCCCAGCTTGGCCTGGTAGGTCACGCCCTTCAGGCCGTCGGCCATCGCCGGCAGGCCCTGCTTGAGGTCTTCGTCGAAGAAAAAGCGCGCGTCGGCGAAGCGCGGGCGGATCACGCGCTCGTAGCCCTTGCGGATCTCGGCCGGGTCCTTGCTCTCGATGTTGGCGATGCCGATGAACTTCTCGGTCAGCGTGCCGGCGGCGTCGAGCACCGGGAAGAACTTCTGGTT
>JAYRTA010000519.1:0-1535 GCA_041919875.1 Arenimonas sp. | reverse complement strand
GCCAGGAAGAAGGCCGAGGCCAGCATCATCAGCACCGAGGCCGGGCTGCGCAGCACCAACGGGTCGAAGCCCAGCACCAGCACGCCGCCGAAGCTCAGCGCCACGGCCGCGCCCGTGCGCCAGCCGAAGCGCTCGCCCAGCACCGCCCAGGCCAGCAGCACCGACATCGGCACGTAGCTCTGCAGCACGATGGCCGGCGCGGCCAGGTTGCCCGCCAGCTTCAGCGACCAGAAGCTGAGGCTGAAGTGCAGCACGCCGGCGCTGAGCGCGATGCCCAGCAGCCGCGGCCACTGCCCGGGCGCCGGCCGGCGCAGGAAGGCCATCAGCAGCAGGGACAGCAGGGCCAGGCGCAGGCCGCTGAACAGCAGCGGCGGCATTTCCCGCAGCGCCAGGGCCGACGTGAGGAAGTTGCCCGCCCAGGCCAGGCAGATCAGCAGGGCGAACAGGAGATCGCGCGGGGGCATCGGGATGGGTCGGTGGCCGGTCGGGACGGGCTAGGTTGCCCTGCGAACGCCGGGCAGGCAAAGTCGCGGGGCGCGGGGACGCGTATCCACTGAATGGGGAGAGTTTCGATGGAAGGCATGGCAATGCTCGGGGCCGGGATCCTGGTCGGATTCCTGGTGATGATGGTGGTCGGCGCGCTGATCGGCGCCCTGATCCTGAAGTTCATCATCAAGCTGTTGGAGAAGTTCTCGCCGTCCTACGGCAAGAGCCTGGTGGTGGTGATCCTGGCGATGATCGTCGGCTTCGTGGTCTACATGGGCCTGTCGGTGGCGATGATCGGCACCGGTGGCGCGATGGCCAACCCGAACGACCCGGCCGCCGCGGCGGCGATGATGGGCCCGGCCTTCGCGGTGATGGGCATCAGCCTGGTCGCCAACCTGCTGATCTACGCGGGTGCGATCCACCTGCTGGTGAAGCGTCCGGACGGCAGCGCCTACGGCTTCGGCCGCGCCCTGCTGGCCGCGCTGCTGTACCTGATCGTGATGGTCGTGCTGGGCTTCATCGCCAGCATCGTCATGGCCATCCTGTTCGCCGGCGCCATCGGCGGCATGGCGGGCATGGCGGGTTGATCCCGACGGGGCGCGGGCCGGTGCCCGCGCCCCGGTTTCACCAGCGCCAGCCCAGGCGCTTGTAGAGCTTGCTCAGGGTCCAGAGCGGGCCGACCAGCAGGTAGACCAGGTCGGTGAGGAAGCTTGGCCGCCGGCCCTCGATCCGGTGGCCGATGAACTGGCCGATCCAGGCCACCACGAACACGCCCACCGCCAGCCAGAGCAGGCCCATCGCGCCCAGCTCGGCGTAGAGCGCGCGATTGGCCAGGCCGAAGGCCACGAAGCCCGCGAACGCGCCGAAGGCCAGCGGCTTCGACAGTCGCCAGTACCACAGCCAGGCCATGAACATGCCCAGCGCCATCCAGGCGCCCGGGCGGGCCAGGGCGGCCGGCACCGGGATCACCCACAGCAGCGCCGTGACCGACCAGACGATGGCCGGCACGCAGACCAGGTGGATGGCCTGGTTGGTCGGGTTGACGTGGT
>JAYRTA010000518.1:0-1538 GCA_041919875.1 Arenimonas sp. | reverse complement strand
ATCACGGCGCTCCAGCGCCGCGCCCGCACCACTTCGCCCAGCACGATCACCGCGCCGATGGTGACGAACAGCGGCGTGGAATACGACAGCGCGATCGCCTGGGCCAGCGGCAGGTTCACGATCGCCCAGAAGCCGGCCAGCATCGAGACCATGCCGATCAGGCAGCGCACCACGTAGAAGCCGAGCTTTTGCGTGCGCAGCAGGGACGGCCCGTGCCGCCACAGGATCGGCAGCAGCACCACGAAGCCGAACACGTTGCGGAAGAAGGCGATCTCGAAGGCATGCAGCTGCTGGGACGCCAGCCGGATGCAGACCGCCATCACGCCGAACAGCAGCATCGCCAGCGCCATCAGGCCGACGGCGCGGCGCACCTGGGAGGCCGGGTCGGCGCCGGCGCTCACGTGGCGTCGAAGCGGGCGCCGATGATCCGCGGCTCGGGCTCGAGTTCGACGCCGAAGCGGTCGCGTACCGAGGCGGCGATGCGCCGGGCCAGGTCCAGCAGTTCGGCCCCGGTCGCCTGGCCGTGGTTGACCAGCACCAGCGCATGCTGGGCCGCCACGCCGGCATCGCCGGCGCGGAAGCCCTTCCAGCCGCAGGCTTCGATCAGCCAGGCGGCCGAGAGCTTGCGGTGGCCGTGCTCGCCCGCGGCGAACACCGGCAGGCCGGGGTTGGTCGCGCGCAGGGCCTCCGCGGCGGCCTCCGGCAGCACCGGGTTCTTGAAGAAGCTGCCGGCATTGCCGAGCAGGGCGGGGTTGGGCAGCTTGCGGGTGCGAATGCGGCTGATCGCTTCGGCCACGTGCACCGCGCGCGGCGTGGCCACGCCCATCGCCGCCAGCTCCTCGCGCACGCCGGCGTAGTCCAGGCGCAGTTCGCGCTGGCGCGGCAGGCGCAGTTCGAGCGCGGTCACCACCCAGCGGTCGGCTTCGCGCTTGAACAGGCTGTCGCGGTAGCCGAAGCCGCAGTCGGCGGCCTCGAGCCGCTTGACCTGGCCGGTGTCGCGCTGGAAGGCCTCGACCGCTTCCACGAACTCGCCGACCTCGACGCCGTAGGCACCGATGTTCTGGATCGGCGCGGCGCCCACGGTGCCCGGGATCAGCGCCAGGTTTTCCAGGCCGCAGAGGCCGCGCGCCAGGGACCAGCCGACCAGGTCGTTCCAGTTCATGCCCGCGTCGGCGCGCAGCACCGCGCTGTCGCCGTCGTCGCGCACCAGGCGCACGGCCGACATCGTCAGGCAGATGGCCACGCCGGGGAAATCGCCGGCGAAGAGCAGGTTGCTGCCTTCGCCCAGCACCAGCACCGGGCCCTCGCGCAGCATCGCGAACCCGAACAGCTCGGCCAGGGCGTCGGCGCGCGAGACATCGGCCATCATCGCCGCGCGCGCGGCGACGCGGAAGGTGTTGCGGCCGGCCAGGGAGACGTTCTCGGCCAGCTGGTAGCCGTTCACGCGGGCATGCCCTCGCGCAGGCGGCGGATCGCATCGACGCATTCGCCCACCAGCGACGGGCCGCGGTAGACCAGGCCGGTGTAGAGCTGCACCA
>JAYRTA010000517.1:0-1539 GCA_041919875.1 Arenimonas sp. | reverse complement strand
GGTATTGGCCGAGGCATCGTCCACCCGAAGGCCTTCGATCACCACCGGCGGCGGCGCCAGTTGGTAGCGCGGCAGCTGGTCGGGCTGTACCACGGCCACGCCCTTGGCGGTGGCCACCCAGATGCTGCCGTCGGTGGCGCGCAGCGCCGCGGGCCCGGCGCCGCCGTTGCACTGGGCGCTGCCAATGCCGTCGGCTTCCGCGAACTGCTGGTAATCGAGCGCCGGCGCACGGCCATCGGCGCTGGCCTCCATGTCGTCGCGGCGCACGTAGACCACGCCCGCGTTCGAACTGAGCCAGAAGTTGCCGTAGCCATCGACCACCACCTGGAACACCGCGTCCACCGGCAGGCCCTGGTGGCGACCGACGATCGCCAGCGCCCCCCCGCGCCGCCGCACCAGGCCACGGTCGGTGGCGAACCAGAGGGTGCCGTCCGCGTCCTCGTGGAAACCGAAGACGTCCTGGGCCCCGTCCATGGACGAGAGGTCCAGGGACTGGATCCGGTCGCCGTCGATGCGGCCGGCGCCGTTGGAGGTGCCGACCCAGATGGACCCGTCGCGCGCCTCGAACAGGCTCAGTACGAAATCGCGCGGCAGGCCCTCGGCCTGGCCGATGCGCTGGTCGCCATCGGGGCCGCGCCGCCAGACGCCGCGCGACGTGCCCGCCCAGAACTGGCCGTCGCGGCTTTCGAGGATCGCCCGCACCTGGTTGGACGGCAGCCCCTGCTCGGGCGCCAGCCGCTCCTGCACGCGCCCGTCGCGCCAGCGCAGCAGACCGGTGGAGTAGGTGCCGATCCAGATGTCGCCGGCGCGCGTCTCGGCCAGGCTGAGCACCGAGTCGGACTCCAGGCCCGGGAAGTTCTGGACCTCGTCGCCGATCCAGCGATCCATGCCGCGGCTCGAACCGATGTAGATGCCGCCGTCGGACGACTGCAGCAGGGCCCGCACATAGTCGTCCGACAGCCCGTGGTGGCTGTCGATGGTGATGAAGGGCGTATCGGCGAAGCGCATCAGGCCGGCATTGGTCCCGACCCAGACGCTGCCCTCGCGGTCGACGAACAGCGAGGCGACGCGGTTGTTGGGCAGCCCGTCGCGGCTGCCGAAGCGTTCCAGGCCGCGGCTGCCCAAGCGCATCAGGCCGCGGCTGACCGTGCCGATCCAGACATCGCCGTTGCCATCCACCTGCAGGCTGGCGATGGCGGTCGCCGGCACCTGCGCCGAGGCCTGCTCGAAGCGTCCGCCCTGCCCCACGTACAGGCCGGCCTCGGTGCCCACGTACAGCCGGCCATCGGGCGCGAGCGCCAGGCTGAAGGCGGCGCCCGCGGGCAGCCCGGCCTCGGTGCCGAAGGCCTGGACGCGGTCGCCCTCGATGCGGGCCACGCCGTTGCCGGTGCCCACCCAGACGGCGCCGGAGCCGTCTTCGATCAGGGCGTAGGTCACGTCCGACGGCAGGCCGCCCGCCTGGTCGAAGGCCTGGGCGTGCCCGTCGCGCGCGATGCGGGTGACGCCGCGGTTTTCCGTCCCCACCCAGAGGCGGCCGGC
>JAYRTA010000516.1:0-1541 GCA_041919875.1 Arenimonas sp. | reverse complement strand
CTGCGTGCACCTGGCCCTGACCGGCCTGCTGGCCGCCGATCCGGACATCGTGGTGTCGGGCATCAACACCGCCGCCAACCTCGGCGACGACGTCATCTATTCGGGCACCGTGGCGGCCGCGATGGAAGGCCGCTTCCTCGGCCTGCCGGCGGTGGCGATGTCGCTGGTGACGGGCGAGGGCAGCGGGCGCCACTACGACACCGCCGCCCGCGCCGCGATCGAGATCACCGCCCGCCTGCTGGTCGATCCGCTGCCCGCCGACACCATCCTCAACGTCAACGTGCCCGACCTGCCCTGGGAGCAACTGCGGGGCTACGAGGTCACGCGCCTGGGCCACCGCCACCGCGCCGAACCCTGCATCGAGCAGACCGACCCGCGCGGCCGGCCGCTGTGGTGGATCGGCCCCGCGGGCCCCGAGCAGGACGCCGGGCCCGGCACCGATTTCCATGCCGTGCGCACCCGGCACATCTCCATCACCCCCATCCACGTCGACCTCACCCGCTACCAGGCGCTGGAAAAGGTCGCCAGCTGGGTCGGCGGGCTGGGCGAGGGCATGAAGGACGGGGCGGCATGACGCCGCGTTTCCTGCTCAAGCCCGAGACCCAGGGGCTGGGCATGACCTCCCAGCGCGCCCGCGACCGCATGATCGAGCGCCTGCGCGCCGAAGGCGGCATCCGCGACGAACGCGTGCTGACCGCGATGCGCACCGTGCCGCGCCACCTGTTCATCGACGAGGCCCTGGCCAGCCGCGCCTACGAGGACACCGCCCTGCCGATCGGCAACGGCCAGACCATCTCCCAGCCCTGGGTGGTGGCGCGCATGAGCGAGGCCCTGATCGAACATGGGCTGCCGGCGCGGGTGCTGGAGATCGGCACCGGCTCGGGCTACCAGGGCGCCGTGCTGGCCACGCTCGGGCTGGAGACCTACAGCGTCGAGCGCATCGAGGAATTGCTGCGCCATGCCCGCCGCCGCTTCCGGCACCTGGGCCTGAACGTGCGCACCCGGCACGACGATGGCCGCGCCGGCTGGCTCGAGTACGCGCCGTATGGCGGCATCCTCGTCACCGCCGGCGCCGCCGCGCTCGAGTCCGCGCTGTTCGACCAGTTGGCCGAGGGCGGCACCCTGGTCGCACCGGTCGGCGGGGCCGCCGGGCAGCGCCTGCTGCGCTGGCGGCGGGTCGAGGGCGAGCTGGTGCAGGACGATCTGGGCGCGGTCGTGTTCGTGCCGCTGCTGCCGGGGACGCTGTGATGGCTTGCGTGCCGGGCCACCGATCCCTGCCTGCGATGGCTGTGCGCGCCCTGTGCCTGGCGGCCCTGGTCGCGCTGGCCGGCTGCGGCCATTCGCGCGTGGTGCAGCGCGAGGGCGCGCGCCCGTCCCCGCCGCCGCCGCGGTCGGCCCCGGCTCCGGTGCGTGCGCCGGCCGCCGGCGAGTACGTGGTCCGCGCCGGCGACACGATGTACGGCATCGCCTTCCGGCACGGCCTGGACTACCGGGAACTGGCCGCCCTGAACCGCATTCCCGCGCCCTATACGATCTATCCC
>JAYRTA010000515.1:0-1545 GCA_041919875.1 Arenimonas sp. | reverse complement strand
AGCCCGGGCTTTCTCATCGGCGGCGTGCCGCAGAACTTCGGGGTGTCGGCGCGCCTGGGCGGCACGCCGTTCTTCGTGGTCGAGGCCGACGAGTACGACAGCGCCTTCTTCGACAAGCGCAGCAAGTTCGTCCACTACCGCCCGCGCACGGCGATCCTCAACAACCTGGAGTTCGACCACGCGGACATCTTCCCGGACCTGGCGGCCATCGAACGGCAGTTCCACCACCTGGTGCGCACCGTGCCGGGCGAGGGGCTGATCATCCATCCGCAGGCCGAAGAGGCCCTGGCCCGTGTGATCAAGATGGGCTGCTGGACCCCGGTGCAGACAACCGGCGAAGGCGGCCAGTGGCAGGCGCGCCTGCTCAGCGAAGACGGCTCGCGCTTCGAGGTGGTGTTCGACGGCAAGGTCGAAGGCGTGGTCGAGTGGGAGCTGACCGGCCAGCACAACGTGGCCAACGCCCTGGCCTGCCTGGCGGCGGCGCGCCATGTCGGCGTGGTGCCGGAGCTGGGCATCGCCGGGCTGTCGAGCTTCAAGAGCGTCAAGCGGCGCATGGAAAAGGTCGCGGAAGTGCAGGGCGTGACCCTCTACGACGACTTCGCCCACCACCCGACGGCCATCGCTACCACCCTGGACGGCCTGCGCAAGCGCGTCGGCGCCGCCCAGGTGATCGCGGTGATCGAGCCGCGTTCCAACTCGATGAAGCTGGGTGCCCATCGCGACGGCCTGGCCGACTCCGTGGTGCAGGCCGACCGGGTGTTCTGGTACGCGCCGGCCAATCTGGGCTGGGACCTGGCCGCCAGCGTGGCCGGCTCGACGGTGCCGACCGAGGTCTGCGACTCGCTGGAAGCCATCATCGCGGGTGTGAAGGCCGTGGCGGCGCCCGGCACCCAGGTGGTGATCATGAGCAACGGCGGTTTCGGCGGCTTGCACGGCAAGCTGGCGCAAGCGTTGAAGTAGGGCGGGTGAAACCCGCGTAGGCAATTGATTGGCGGGTTTCACCCGCCCTACGGAGTGCACCGATGAACGGCCCCGAACGCATCACCCTGGCCATGACCGGCGCCTCCGGCGCCCAGTACGGCCTGCGCCTGCTCGATTGCCTGGTGCAGGAAGACCGCGAGGTACATTTCCTGATCTCCAAGGCCGCGCAGCTGGTGATGGCCACCGAGACCGATGTCAGCCTGCCGGCCAAGCCGCAGGCCATGCAGCAGTTCCTCAGCGAGTACACCGGCGCCGCGCCCGGGCAGATCCGCGTGTACGGCAAGGAAGACTGGATGGCCCCGCCGGCCTCCGGCTCCGGCGCGCCCAGCGCCATGGTGGTGGTGCCGTGTTCGACCGGCACGCTCTCGGCGATTGCCACCGGGGCCTGCAATAACCTGATCGAGCGCGCCGCCGACGTGGTGCTCAAGGAGCGCCGCCAGCTGATCCTGGTACCGCGCGAGGCGCCGTATTCGAGCATCCACCTGGAGAACATGCTCAAGCTGTCCAACCTCGGCGTGACCATCCTGCCGGCTTCCCCCGGCTTCTATCACCAGCCGCAGACCC
>JAYRTA010000514.1:0-1548 GCA_041919875.1 Arenimonas sp. | reverse complement strand
CGGCAGCGCGGCGGCGCCCGGAGCGGCCGCGGCAGCCGGCACCGCGCCCTGGCTGGGCAGGTCGCCACCGGTGGGCACGGCCGGCAGCGGCTGGCTGCTGGCGACGGCGGGGGCCGGCGTGGCCGGGGCCTTGTTCCACTCCCAGAACAGGAGCAGGGCCGTGAAGATCCAGGCGATCAGGAGGAAGGTGCGGGTCTGGTTCATGGGCAGGCGGCGGTCGCCGGCGGCAGGGCCGGGAACGCGTCAGGACTCTTGGGCGTGATTCGGGTGGGCGCGCGTGGGCGCGTCCGCGGAGGCCGGCATTGTGCCGGTCGGGGGCAGGGGCTTCAACGACCGGGCGCGCTCGAGCAGGTGCGCGAACTGCTGGCGCAACTCGGGCAGCGGGACGGCCTTTGCGCCCGGCTGGGCGATCAGCACGAAGTCGCCCGGCGGCAGCGTGCCGCGTTCGCGCCGGAACAGCTCGCGCGCCATGCGCTTGATGCGGTTGCGGCCGACCGCGCGCTTGTCGACCTTCTTGGACACGGCGATGCCGAGCCGCGGCTCGGTGGCCTCGGCCCGGACAAGGGCGAACAGGCGAAGCTGCGGGCTGTTGAGGCGTTTCCCCCCGTCGAACACCGCCTTGTACTGGGCGGGGACGCGCAGGCGCGCGTTCGGGGGGAAGGCCTGGGAAGCGACGGGCGGGTGCGTGGCCACGGCCCGTGGAATCGCCGCCGGCCGGGCCGGCGGCAATACGTCAGACCGCGAGGCGGGCGCGGCCCTTGGCACGGCGGCGGGCGAGGATCTTGCGACCGTCGGCAGTCTTCATGCGGGCACGGAAGCCGTGGTCGCGCTTGCGCTTGAGGTTGCTGGGCTGGTACGTGCGCTTGGTGGCCATGGTGGCACCCCGGTGTGAGTTTTGGGCGGAAAAGACCGGGGATGATAGCCGAGCAAAACCTTGAGCGTCAAGGCAAATGCTCGTGGCGAAGCACGGCGCCCGGCGCTAGACTGCCCGGCCCCTCCACTTATCCACAGCGGCGCCCCCGGGTGCCGTGGACCGGAATTCCCCTGAAAGACATGGATGCTGCCTGGCCCCGCTGCCTGGAACGCCTCGAAGCCGAACTGCCGGCCGACGAGGTCCACACCTGGCTCCGCCCCCTCCAGGCCGAGGCGCACGCCGACGGCCTGACCCTCTACGCCCCCAACGAATTCGTCGTGGACCAGGTGCGGCAGCACTACCTGGCCCGGATCCGCGAGCTGATCGCCCATTACGCCGGGGTCCCGGCCAACGTGGGCCTGGCGGTGGGCTCGCTGCGCAAGGCGCCGAGCCTGCCGGCCGCGCCGGCGGCCGCGGCGGCCCGGCCCGGCCCGGGCGCGGAGTTCGCCAGCAACCTCGACCCGCACTACACCTTCGAGAACTTCGTCGAGGGCCGCAGCAACCAGCTGGGCCGCGCCGCCGCCCTGCAGGTGGCGCAGAACCCGGGCAAGGCCTACAACCCGCTGCTGCTCTATGGCGGCTCGGGCCTGGGCAAGACCCACCTGATGTATGCCGCCGGCAACCTGATGCGCCGC
>JAYRTA010000513.1:0-1551 GCA_041919875.1 Arenimonas sp. | reverse complement strand
CCGTCGGCGATGCGTGCGGCAAGCCCGGCGAACAGGGCGCGCCGCGTCGCGGGCGTGGATTGCTTGAACCACTTCGACAGCCAGAAGCCGCGCAGCGTGAGGTCGCGGAAGACGAAGTAGCGCGGCGAGATCATGCAGCGCTCGCCGCTCATCGCGCCGTAGTTGACCAGGGTGCCGCCCTCGGCCAGGCAGCGCGCCAGGTGCTCGGTGGCCGGGCCGCCCACGCAGTCGATCGCCAGCTTCGCGCTGGCCTCGCCGGTGATGGCCTTCACCCGCTGGGGCAGGTCCTCGGCGTCCACCACCACGTGCTGGCCGCCGCTGGCCTGCACGGCCTCGATGGCCGAGGCGCGGCGCACCACGTTCACCACGTTCAGGCCGCGCGCCGTCGCCAGCTGCTGCAGGTAGCCGCCGACCGCGGAATTGGCGCCGTTCTGCACCACCCAGTCGCCGGGCTGCAGGTCGACGAATTCGCTGAGCATCAGGCTCGCGGTGGGCGGGTTCACCGCCAGCATCGACAGCTGCACCGGGTCGACGTCGTGGGGCAGGGGAACGCAGGCGGCGGCGGGCGCATCCAGGTGGCTGCGCCAGGTGCCGATGCCCAGCGGCAGCAGCACCAGGTCGCCTTCGGCCAGGCCGGCGGCGCCCTCGCCCAGGGCCAGCACGCGGCCGACGCCTTCGTTGCCGCCCACGGCGGGCAGCGGCGGCAGCAGGCCGTATTCGCCGGTGATCGTCAGCACGTCGGAGGGATTGATGGGCGAGGCCAGCACCGCGATGCGCGCCATGCCCGCGGGGACCGCGGCGGGCAGGTCCACCGGTTCGCAGCGGATGCGGGTGTGCGGCTCGGCGCCGCGTGTGTCGTAGATCGCCTGCAGCGTCTTCATGGCTTATCCCGCGTCCTTCTTCCACCAGGTCTGGCGCCAGCTGGCGCCGGGCTCGCCCAGGGCCTGGGCGAGGAATCTCAGGGCCGGTTCGATCGCCTCGCCCAGGCCCCAGGGCGGGTTGAGCAGCAGCATGCCGCTGCCGTTCATGCGCAGGGGCGAGTCGTCCGGCCGCACCAGCAGTTCGATCGAGAGCGCGGACTTCACCGGCAGCAGGCCGACCTTGCGGAAGAACGGCATCAGGGTGGCGCGGCGCTTGATCGGGTACCAGACCGCGTACAGGCCGGTCGGGAACCGGGCCAGGCCCTCCGAGAGAGCGGCGAGGATGCGCGGATACTCCTCGTCCTGGGCTTCGTAGGGCGGGTCCAGCAGCACCAGGGCCCGGCCCAGCCGGCGCTCGCCGTCGCGCGGGGGCAGCAGGGCCTTGAGGGCGCCGTAGCCGTCGCGGGCGTGCACGTGGCAGCGCGGGTCGCCGGCCAATGCCGACGCCAGGGCGGCGGCCTCTTCGGGCTGCAGTTCGCAGGCGTGCAGGCGGTCATCGGCGCGCAGGGCCCGCGCCACCAGCAGGGGAGAGCCGGGATAGCCGGCGGCCTCCGCGCCCCGGGCCTCGGCGACGGCGGCCAGGTAGCGCTGGACCGCGGGCGGGGCGCCGGCCGACGCCGCCTCGAGCCGA
>JAYRTA010000512.1:0-1552 GCA_041919875.1 Arenimonas sp. | reverse complement strand
CAGCAGCTCGCGCTGGGACAGGCGCAGTTCGCGCTGGGTGGGCGGATGGTCGATGCCTTCGAGCGTTGCCGCCGCGCGCGCCAGGGTGGCCTCGGCGCCGTCGAGCTCGCCCAGGCCCAGCTGCGCGTTGGCCACCTGGTTGAGCGCGATGGCGATGCTGATGGTATTGCCGGCGCCTTCCGCGGCCTCGACCGCTTCGAGCGCCATCGCCAGCGCCCCGGCGTGATCGCCGGTGCCGTTGAGGTCGACCGCCAGGCTGCCGCTGGTGCGCCCGGCCAGGGTGGCCAGCCCGAGTTCCGCGAACAGCGCGCGTGCCTGCCGCCAGCGCGGGATCGCCGCGGCCGCATCGCCGGAGGTGCTCAGTACCGAGGCCTCCAGATAGTAGGCGCGCGCGCGTGCCGCCGCGTCGTCGCCGGCCTCCACCAGCAGCGTATGCCGGCGGCAGTGCGGCAGGCCGCGCGCCGGTTCGCCGAGGTTGGCGTAGGCGCGGCAGAGTTCGGCGGCGGCGATGCGGCGCAGCTCCTCGTCCTCGCCCACGGCATTGGCGGCCGAGAGCACGTCCACCAGGCCCTCGCCCGAGCGGCCCAGGTCGATCTTGCGCGCGCCGCGCAGGAAGCCCGCCAGGCTGGCGGCGCCCGCGTGGCCGGCGGCCTCCATCTGTTCGAGATGGCCGATCACTTCCCCCAGCGCCAGCTCGTCCGGCATGCCGATCGCGGCGCCGCCCATGTACCACAGCAGGCGCATGCGCTCGCGCGGCGTGGCGTCGAGGACGCCGGCCGCGAGGGCCTGCCGCCCTTCGCGGATGCCGCGCGCGCGATCACTCGCGGCCAACTGCCGGTAGGCGGCGAGATCGAAACCCGCCGACGTGGTCGCGGCGATCGGCGCGGCCACCGCGGCTGACGCCAGGCCGGCGACCAGACCCAGCAGCAGGACGCCGGTGCACGCCGCCGCCCTCTGCGCTCCCCAGCCGATCCCGGCCCGTTCCGTCATGCCGTCCCCCGAGGGCATTCCCCCGGGCCAGCCTAGGCGGCCTGCCCCGGCCGGTGCAAGCCGCGAGCAGGTATGCTCGGGCGCCATGCATGACGCCCTGTCCAGCCGCCTGCTTGCCGCCTTGCCCGACGCGGTGACGGCCGCCTTCTTCCTGCTGCTGTGGCTGCTGCCGGGCTGGCTCGGGCCGGAGGCGCTGCGCACCGGGCTGCTGATGATGATCGTGGAGTTCCTGCTCATCCACGCCACCGGCATGATCGGCGGCATGGCCCTGGGCAAGGACGGCCGGCCGCCGCGCTGGGGGCCGATGGTCGCGTTCGGCGCCCTCTACTTCCTGTTCATCGCCGCCTGGTCCTTCGTCTTTGAAGCCTGGTGGCCGTTCGTGGCGATGGCCTGGCTGCTGGCGGGCAAGGTGCAGCTGGCGCTGCAGCCGGGCGACGTCGAGCGCAAGCGCGAGCGCCTGTCCTCGGACTGGGCGCTGTCGGCGCTGTTCTATCTTGGCGGCGTGGTGCTGACGATGCTGCTGTGGCTGCCGCGCCTGGGCCTGACGCCGGAGGTGGTCGCC
>JAYRTA010000511.1:0-1552 GCA_041919875.1 Arenimonas sp. | reverse complement strand
GATGCCCATGGCCGGGCTCAGCGCGAGCGACCATGGGGCCACCAGGCACAGAAACGCGGCGCCTGCACACGCCGCGACGGTGTATAGCTCCACCGCTGGGCGTAGCAGAACCTCGACCGGCTGTTTCCCCGACATGGCTTCATTGCTCGATGCCGGTGGCCGTGATCAGCGCCGGGTAGTGCCGCAGGCCCAGGCGATCGGCCAGGTCGTCTCCGGCCACGGGCGCGAGGGGCACGCCCGGCGCCAGGGTACGCAGCCGTGCCAGGCCCTGCACGGTCTCGACGTTGACCACCAGGCCGACCGCGCCGCGTTCGCGCAAAGCCGCGCCGCGCCGCTGCAACCAGGCCCGGGAAGCCTCGTCGTCGCCGATGACCGCGAACGGCCGCAGGCCGGGCGCTTCGATCACGCGCCGCGCGACGGTGCCGGGCGTGAGCTTGGTGCTGCGCACCGGCAGCATCGCGGCTTCGTCCGCTGGCGTGGCGGGAACCCGGGGCGTCGGGATGGGTGGCCGGGCCGGCGCGTTGGCGCGCGGCTGGAGGTTCAGGGCCTCGTAGTACGGCAGCGCCGACGTGCCGCCATGGTCCTCGACCACGATCAGCGGCTCGCCGGCACGCGAGGCCAGCGGCAGGCCTGCCAGCAGCACGAGCAGGACCGTGAATGCGAGATGGGCCGGATGGGGTTTCGTCATGGGGAGGTCTCCTGGCGCGCGGCGAGGACCGCGGCGGTTGGGCGTGCGCCCTGCACGCGGGCAAGGTGGCGGGACACGCTGCGCCGATAGCGGGCGGCGGGCTCGCCACCCGCAGGACGGTGGTAGCGGCCGATCGCCAGCAGCCAGTCCTCGCCGGAGGTGTGCTGCTCCTTCAGGATCTCGGCGGCGATGGCGAGGTTGCGGTACGGGTCCAGCAGGTCGCACGCGCTGGTGAAGCGGTGCTTGTGGTAGCCGAGGTTGATCTGGCCCAGGCCCGCGTCGATGCGCGTGTGCGGCGTGGCGCGCATCGCCTGCTGCAGGCCGGCGCAGGCATCGGCCCGCGTGGCGAAGCGGCGGGACTGGCCGGCGACGTTGAGGGACCACGGCCATGGGACGATGCGCCCGTTGCGCCGGAGGCCGCTCTCCTGCAAGGCCACGGCGTAGAGCACCGTCGAGGGGATGCCTGCGCGCTGGGCGGCAAGCTGGTAGGCCGGTGGCGGAACCTCCTGGGCATGGCCCGTGCAGGTGTACAGGCCAGCGGCGAGCACCAGTGCGCGCAAGAACTGCGATACGCGGGCGGCTACGGCTGGCGCTGCCATTGGCCGTTCACCTCGCGCACGGCGGCGGGCAAGTCACCGGACAGGCCGAGCGCCAACCAACGGCCACTGTCGTGGTTGAGCGTGATGCTGCCGGCCCGCACGCGCGCCGGGTCGATCTGCGCGCGCTTGGCCCAGTCCCGAATGCGCGCGTCGTCCTGGCGGCTGCCCACCATGTACAGGTCGAACTCCGCGCCCGAGGATTGCAGGCGCTGCACGAGCTGCCCGCAGGCGGCGCAGCCGTCCTTGACGAACACCGCCATGCGGC
>JAYRTA010000510.1:0-1564 GCA_041919875.1 Arenimonas sp. | reverse complement strand
TCGACCTCTCGCGCGCCCAGCGCTTCATCTCGCACCTGCGCGGCCTGGGCTGCCGGTTCGCGCTGGACGATTTCGGCACCGGCTTCTGCTCGTTCAACTACCTGCGGGCGCTGGACGTGGACTACTTCAAGATCGACGGCAGCTTCGTGCGCGACATGCACCATTCGCCGATGGCCGAGGCCGTGGTGCGCTCGATCAACGAGATCGCCCACGTGCTGGGCAAGCACAGCATCGCCGAGCACACCGAGACCGAACGCGAGCGCGCGGCGCTCAATGCCCTGGGGGTGGATTTCGCCCAGGGCCATGCCTTCGACCGGCCCACGCCCATGGCCGAGTACTTCGCCCGGCCGATGCCGGTGGCGCGGCGATGATGGCGGGCCGGGCCACCGGCGCGATGCCCGGCGCGCGGCGCGGCAGCCGGCTCCCGGTCTTCGCCGCCGGCGTCCTGGCCGGCCTGCTGGCGAGCCTCGCGCTGGCGCCGGCGGCGGCGGCGGCGGGCGGCGGCGAATGGGCCAGCCTGCAGGTGCGCCCGGGCGAAGGCGGCACGGTGGTGCTGGTGGGCAATCCGGGCGTGGCGCCGGTGGAAGTGGGTCTGTCGGCGGCCGGCGCGGTCGACAGCGACCCGCCGCTGCCGCTGCGCCGCGTGATCGCGCCGGGCCGCACCGAGGTGCTGGCGGTGATCGCCGGGCCCGCGCCCGACCTGCGCCTGGACGCGGTGCCGGGCGAACCCTTCGCGCTGGCCGAGGACGTGGTGTATTCGCTGCCCGTGGAGGAATCGCGCGCGGTGCAGGGCCAGGGCTTCCACGGCGGCTTCAGCCACCAGGACCCCGCCAACCGCTACGCCCTCGACCTGGAGGCGCCGGAAGGCACGCCGGTGCTGGCCGCCCGCGGCGGCGTGGTGATCCAGGCCCAGGACGGCTTCACCGAAGGCGGCGTGGATCCGTCCCTGGCCGATCGCGCCAACCTGGTGCGGGTGCTGCACGAAGACGGCAGCATGGCGCTGTACGCCCACCTGCAGGCCGGCAGCGTGCAGGTGCGCACGGGCGATCCGGTGCACCTGGGCCAGCAGCTCGGCGCCGTCGGCACCACCGGCTATTCGAGCGGCCCGCACCTGCACTTCGCCGTGCAGGTCAACGCCGGCCTGCGCCTGGAGTCCGTGCCCTTCCGCATGATCGGCCCCTCCGGCTACCTGCACCTCTGAAAGCGGAGCCCGAAAAGCGGTTCCAGGTTCAATTTTCACGTGCCCCACCGGGCACGTGAAAATGAACCTGGAACGGCTTTTCATGGAACGGCTTTTCAGAGCGAGAGCAGGTCGTCGGCCAGGGCGGCGGCGGTGACCTCGGGGCCGGCGCCGGGGCCCTGGATCTGCAGCGGGTGCTGGCGGTAGCGGCAGCTCCAGATGGCGACGCGGTTGTCCTGGCCGCGGCCGCCGGCGAGCGGATCGTCGGGGGCCAGCGCCTCCAGGCCGGCGCGGGCGCCGTCGGCGTCGAAGCGGGCGACGAAGCGCAGCACGCGGCCGCAGGCGCGGGCCGCGGCGGCGCGCGCCGCCAGCGGTTCGTCCAGG
>JAYRTA010000509.1:0-1564 GCA_041919875.1 Arenimonas sp. | reverse complement strand
GAGGCCGCGACCGCCCCCGACGCCGCCGCGGCGGACGCGACCGCGGCGGCCGATGCCGCGCGGGCCGAAGCCGACACCCGCAACGCCGACCCGATGGACGCCATCCTGGCCGGCGACTGGCGCGACCCGGCCAACACCGCCCGCGATGCCTGGCGCCACCCGCGCGAGACCCTCGCCTTCTTCGGCGTCGGCCCCTCGCAGGCCATCCTCGAGATCACCCCGGGCGGCGGCTGGTATACCGAGATCCTGGCGCCGCTGCCGCGCGACAAGGGCCGCTACGTCGGCGCCATCGTCGACCCGGCCACGGCCGGCAGCGAGCGCGCGCAGCAGTACTACGCCACCAACAACGGCAAGCTGCGCGACAAGCTGGCCGCGCGCGCCGACGTCTACGGCAACGCCACCCTGGTCGAGTTCGACCCCAAGGCGCCGGTGTTCGGCGAGCCCGCCTCGATGGACGTCGTGCTGACCTTCCGCAACGTGCACAACTGGGCCATGAACGGCGACGAGGCGGCGATGTTCAAGGCCTTCTACGATGTGCTGCGCCCGGGGGGCGTGCTGGGCGTGGTCGAGCATCGCGCCGCCGCCGGCAAGGGCTTCGAGGAGGTGAAGGAGAGCGGCTACCTGCCCGAGGACTACGTGATTGGCCTGGCCACCGCCGCCGGCTTCGTGCTGCAGGAAAAGAGCGAGGTCAATGCCAACCCGGCCGACACCAAGGACCATCCCAACGGCGTGTGGACCCTGGCGCCGTCCAACAACCACCCCGAGGAAGACCGCCCGAAGTACGCGGCCATCGGCGAGAGCGACCGCATGACCCTGCGCTTCGTGAAGCCGCAGCCGGAAGTCGCCACGCAGTAAGCCCGCACCACCGCGCCACCCCGGAAGCCCTCCTTCGCGGAGGGCTTCTTTTCTGGCGGGCCTTGACAGGCCGGGTCGCGTGTCATTACTGTCCTAGCACACCTAGGACAGTTAGGACGCCCCCATGGCCCGCACCCAAGCCCTCATGCTCGAGATCGCCACCGGCGACGCCCGGCCCATCAGCCGGCAGATCGTCGACGGCGTGCGGATGAAGATCGCCACCGGCGAGCTGTCCCTGGGCCACCAGCTGCCCAGCGTGCGCGGCCTGGCCCAGCAGCTGGGCATCAATCCCAACACCGTGGCCAAGGCCTACGCCGAGCTCACCGCCGAAGGCTGGCTGGAATCGCGCCAGGGCCTGGGCCTGTTCGTGGCGCCGCCGCGCCAGCGCCTGAGCCAGGCCGAGCGCGGCAAACGCTTCGACGAGGCGGTGACCCGCTTCGTCCATGACGTGGTGGCCCTGGACATGCCGGCCGGCGAGGTCCTGGACCGCATCGAATCCGAACTGCGCGCCTGTGCGCCGCGCAAGCTGGCGTGAGCGTGGCACCGATGTCCGACTTCGTCATCGAGACGCGCGCGCTCTCCAAGCGCTACGGCCGCAAGCTCGCGCTCAACCGGCTGGAGCTGCAGGTGCCGCGCGGGCGCATCCACGCCATCGTCGGCGCCAACGGCGCCGGCAAGTCGACCCTGTTCCGCATCCTGCTGGGCTTCA
>JAYRTA010000508.1:0-1566 GCA_041919875.1 Arenimonas sp. | reverse complement strand
GAAGATGCCCTGCTTGAGCATCTCCTCGGCGCCGCCGTCCTCGCCGTCGGGCGGACCTTCCTCGGCCGGCTGGAAAATGAAGAGGATCTCGCCGGGCAGCTCGGCCTTCATCGCCGACAGCGCCTCGGCCACGCCCATCAGGATGCCGACGTGGGCATCGTGGCCGCAGGCGTGCATCACGCCCACCGTCTCGCCGCGGAATTCCGCGGTGGCCCTGGATTCGAAGGGCAGGCCGCTGCGCTCGGTGACGGGCAGCGCGTCCATGTCGGCGCGCACGGCGATGCGCGGGCCGGGCTTGCCGCCGCGCAGCACCGCGGTGACGCCGGTGGTGGCGATGCCGGTGCGCACGTCCTCGAAGCCGAGCGCGCGCAGGTGGTCGGCGACCAGCTTGGCGGTGCGCACTTCGCGGTTGCCCAGTTCGGGATGCTGGTGGATGTCGCGGCGCCAGGCCTGCACCTTGGCGTCCACCGCCGCGGCCAGGGCCTCGACGTCGGGGGCCTGGGCGTGGGCGGGGCCGCAGAGCGCGGCGGCGAGGGTGGTGCAGAGCAGCAGTCGGCGCATCGGAGTCCCCTGGAGTGGCCGGCCGATGCTACACCGCCCGTGCGGGGCGCCGTGGCCCGGGGCAATGTCCCCGGCCACGCATCGGCCGCGCGGGCCCGGGCTCAGCGCGGGCAGGTCGCGGTGCAGAGCGGTCCGCTGGAATGGGCGTCGCAGCCCGACTTCGCGGCGTCGCGCGCGTCCACCAGCGCGCGCCGGTTGGCCTCGTAGTGCGGCCCCAGGCAGGCCCGCCGCGGCTCGAGCCGGTTCAGTCCTTCCGTCGAGAGGTAATAGGCCCACTGCAGGTTGGCACGCATGCCGAAGTGCGACTGCTGCGGGCAGGTGCGTTTCAGGGCCTGGATCTCGCTGTCGAAGGCGGCGAGTTCCTGGTCCGGGGTGCGCGCGCAGCTGCCCGACGCCGGTGCGGCCGGTGCGGGGCCCGTGCCCTGGGCCTGGGCGATGATCCGGTTCACCAGGGGCATCACCGCCTGGCTGTAGCTTGCCGCGCGACGGTCCGATCCGGTGTCGCAGGCCGTGCCGCCATGGCGACGGCATTCCTGCTGGGCTTCGGCCAGGCGTTGGCGCATGGCGGCGACATCGGCGCGGCAGACGGGGATCCGCTCGGCCATGTCCACCCACACGCGACGACTGTAGACGGCCAACTCCAGCTGCTGCGCGTAGCTGATGGCGGCGCTGCCGTCGTTCATGACATTGATCGTCTCGTCGAGCCAGGCGATGCAGGAACGTTGGGGCACCGCGGCCTGCACCGGCGCGGCCGGGCGGGGCGGCGGGGTGGCGCCCGCCGTTGCTCCCTGGCCGGCGCCGCCTGCCGACGCCGGCGCGCCGCCCCCCAGCAGGTTGGCGGCGTTGGCGGCGAGGGGCGAGTTGGGGAAGCGCCGGACCAGGGCGCGCAGCATTTCCCGCGCACCGTCGTGGTCGCCGCGCGCGCGGCGTTCGTCGGCGCCGGCGAACAGTTCGCCGGCATTGCCCCGGTCCAGCAGCCGCTGGAAATCGGCGCGGGCCGCGGCG
>JAYRTA010000507.1:0-1576 GCA_041919875.1 Arenimonas sp. | reverse complement strand
CAAACCGCAACTGCTCGGGGTTCATCCACTCCACCTGCGCCGGCTTGAGCGGCTGGTCGTCCAGGCTCAGGCCGTGGCGCAGCAGCGCCAGCTTCTCGGGCGGGAAGACGGCCTGCACGTTCTGCGCCACGACGCCCGCACCCTGGGGACCGTTGGGCGCCCATTGCACGCGCACCAGGTATTCCTTGTCGATGCCGCTGGCCTCGCCGATGAGCTGGCGCGCGATGCGGCCGTCCTGGGTGAGGACCAGCAGGCCGACGGAGTCGATGTCGAGCCGGCCGCAGGGCGCGAGGCCGCGGGTGTGTTCGGGGGCAAAGCGGCGACCGTCGATCGGGAGGCGGGCGCGGTCCTGGGCATTGGGGCGCCACTGGCTCTGCGCGCCGATCAGCGTGGCGGCGGCTTCGTGGCCGTCTTCGGGCTGGCCGCTCACATAGCCCATGGGCTTGTGCAGCAGGATCGTCACCTGACCGGCCTGCTGGTGGCGCGCCTGGGGCAGCACCTCCACGTTCGCGTCGGGCGGCACGGGCATGCCCATGACGGCCGGCGCGCCGTTGACCAGCACCCAGCCGCGCGCGATCCACTCGTCGGCTTCGCGGCGCGAGCACAGGCCGAGGTCGGCCATGCGCTTGTTCAGGCGCACCTCGCCGCGCACATTGCCGACGCGGGCGAGGTCGGGACGGGTGTCGCGCGGCGCGCGGGGCGGCGGGCGCTGGCCCGAGGGTTCCGGGCGCGCTGACGCACGGCCGCGCGTCGCTTCGCCGCGGGGCGGGTCGCTGCGGTAGGCGTCGGTGCGGGGACGCGCTGCCGGGCCACGGGAAGCGTCGTCGCGGGCGGGACGGTCAGCGCCCGGCGGTTTGCCGGCGGCCCAGGCGGCGTCGCGTGCCGCACGCTCGGCCTGCACCTCCGACTGGGAGCGTGCCCGGGCCGGGCCCTTCGGACGCACCGGCACCCGCAGGGCGGTCGGTTTGGCCGGCGCGCTGCGGGGCTTGAGTTGCAGGGTTTTCGGTTTGTCGGTCATGGCCCGATGATCCCACGGCGGAGCGTGGGAGCTACAGTTCCCCGGATCGCAGCGCCTGCAGATCCAGCACCCGCAAGCCCCCGTACTCCACCCGGATCCAGCCCTTGTCGGCGAGCGCGGTCAGCGCCTCGTTCACGCGCTGGCGCGACAGGCCGACCAGGTAGGCCAGTTCCTGCTGCGTGATGCGCAGGATGCCCCCGACGTTGGGCGAAAGCAGCGGATGGAACAGCGCGGCCAGGTTGCGCGCCACGCGCAGGTCGGGACTGGAGATGCGGTCGATCTCGCGCGCCGCGATGAACTGGCCCAGGCGCTCGTTGAGGTGGTTCATCACGAAACGGTTGAAGCCGATCGAATGGTCCAGCAGCCAGTGGAAGGTGTCGACCGGCAGGCCGGCCACGCGGCTCTTGCGCAAGGCCTGGATGTTGTAGCGGTAGACCTCGCGCTTGAGCACCGTGCCCTCGCCGAACCAGCCGCCGGGCGCGACGCCGGTGAAGGTGATCACGGCCCCCAGCGAGTCGTCGTTGCTCATTTTGAGCAGGCCGTCGAGCAGGCCGAACC
>JAYRTA010000506.1:0-1581 GCA_041919875.1 Arenimonas sp. | reverse complement strand
AACATTAAAATCCGGCTATCCCCTCATCAAAGAAAGCTCCCATGAACGCACGACACCTCCTGCTCTCCCTCGGCTGCGCGCTGACCCTCGCGGCCTGCGGCGACAAGCCCGCCGAAGCCCCCGCCGCCAGTCCGGCACCGGCCGCTCCGGCGGCGGCACCTGCTGCGCCTGCAGCCGCCCCGGCCCCCGCACCGGTGGCAGAAAACGCCGTCGGCAAGAAGGTGTACGGCAGCACCTGTTCCATGTGCCACGCCGCCGGTGTGGCCGGCGCGCCCAAGCCCGGCGACAAGGCCGACTGGGGCCCGCGCATCGCCCAGGGCAAGGACACGCTCTACAAACACGCGCTGGAAGGCTTCACCGGCGCCAAGGGCATGATGCCCGCGCGCGGCGGCGGCGCCTCGCTGACCGACGATGAAGTCAAGGCCGCGGTCGACCACATGGTCGCGCTGTCGCAGTGACCGACCACCGGGCCACGCCATGAACCTGCAGCGACGCCATCTCCTCCCGGGCCTGGGCCTGCTCGTGGCCGGCTGGGGCCTCCACCCGGCCCTGGCCCTGGCCAGCACCCAGCGCGACGCGCGGGTGATGATGGGCACGCGGGTGGACATGGTGGTGCCCGACGCGCCGGACGCCCTGGGGGCCATCGAGGCCGCCTGGTCCGAGATGCAGCGACTGGAACGCCTGATGAGCCGCTACCGCGCCGAAAGCCTTGTCTCCGCGCTGCACCGGCAGTCGGGCCGGGGATCGGTGCAGGCACCGCCCGAGCTGCTGGCCGTGCTGCGGCAGGCCGCCGCGCTGTCCGAGCGCACGAACGGTGATTTCGACATCAGCGTCGGCGCCTACGGCGGCTGGTCGTTCGACCCCGCGCAGCCCCGCCGCCCCTCGGCACAGGAGCTGCAGGAAGAACGCCGGCTGGTGAACCACCGCGATGTGCGGATCGAGGGCGACCGTGTGCGGCTGGCCCGGCCCGGCATGCGCATCGACCTGGGCGGCGTCGCCAAGCTGCCCATCCTGCAGGCCGGCATGCAGGTGCTGGAACGCCACGGCATCCGCCACGCCATGATCAACGGCGGCGGCGACGTGCTCACGCGCGGCCAGCTCCACGGCCAGGACTGGCGCGTGGGCCTGCGCGATCCGCGCGAGCCCGAGCAACTGCTGGGCGTGGTGACGCTGCGCGACGGCTGCGTCGCGTCTTCGGGCGACTACGAACGCAGCTTTGAGCGCGGCGGCCGCCGCTACCACCACGTGCTGGACCCGCGCACCGGCTGGCCCACTGAAGGGGTGCGCGGCGTGGTGCTGGTGGCCCGCGACACGGCCACCGTCAACGGCGTCGGCGCGGCCGCCATGGTCAGCGGGCCGGCGCGCGGCCTGGACCTCATGGCCTCGCTGCCCGGGGTCGACAGCCTGCTGGTGGATGCGGCCGGAGAGACGCACACCCGCGGCCGAATGGCGCAGCGGCTGCAAGCCGCCTGAGCGCCCCGGCCCGTCGGGGCTTCAACCCTTGGCCGAGGGTCTGGCCGGCTTGCGTGCCGGCGCCAGACCGGCTGCGCTCTTGCGGGCCGGCGCTGGCTTGACCGTCGG
>JAYRTA010000505.1:0-1583 GCA_041919875.1 Arenimonas sp. | reverse complement strand
CGTGGACACGCTGCGGCACCGGGTGCCGGGCGTGGACAAGGTGGTGCCGACGATGGGCGTGCCGGTGCTGGGCATCAGTTCGCGCGGACGCACCGCCGCCGCCCAGGTGATCGCCACCTCGGCCGACTTCACCGCGGTGCAGGGCATGTACCCGCAGACCGGGCGCTTCCTGGTGGACAGCGACGACAAGAGCCGGCGCCGGGTCGTGGTGCTGGGCAGCAAGGTCCTCGAGGACCTGGAGCTGCCCGGGGACCCGGTGGGCCAGTACATCCGCCTGGGCACCGAGTGGTTCAAGGTGGTCGGCGTGATGGAGACGCGTGGCGACTTCTTCGGCATCAGCCAGGACAACTACGTCGTCATCCCCTTCGAGGTCGGCCGGGCGATGACCGGCAGCAGCAACCGGCCGCGCATGTCCATTTCCTTCACCGCCGAGGACATGGCCGAGGTGGATGCGCTGCGCGAGCGCGTCAAGCGCGCCATCCGCATCTCGCACAAGCTCAAGCCCGGGCAGGACGACGACTTCCGCATCCAGACGGCCGATTCGGCGGTCAAGAGCTTCGAGGAGTTCACCACCATGACCACCGCGGTGCTCGGCGGCGTGGTCGGCATCTCGCTCCTGGTCGGCGGCATCGGGATCATGAACATCATGCTGGTGTCGGTGACCGAGCGGACCCGCGAGATCGGCATCCTCAAGGCCCTGGGCGCCACCCGGCGCGACATCCTGGTGCAGTTCCTGGCCGAGGCCGGGCTGCTGGCCCTGCTGGGCGGCCTGATCGGCATCGTGCTGGGCTGGCTGGCGGGCGTGGGCGTGGCCTCGCTGATCCCGAACTTCCCGCCGGCACAGGTCCCGGTGTGGGTGATCGTGGCCGCGGCCGGCTTCTCGGCCCTGGTGGGCGTCGTGTTCGGCATCATGCCGGCGTCCAAGGCCGCCGGCCTGGACCCGATCGAGGCGCTGCGCTACGAGTGAGGCGGTCGCCGGCGTAGACTGCCGGCGAATCCCCCCGCCGATGCAGGTGCCGCCGATGAGTGCACAGGACGCCATCCCCTGGCCGCCGGGCTTCCGCCTGGCCGCCGCCGCGATTGCCGCGCTCGGCCTGGGCTTCTCGCTGTTCTCGGCCCTCCTGGCCTACCTGTGGATCGGCTGGGCCGGTGCGCTGCCGATGATCGCGATGGGCGGAGTGGGGGCGGTCGCGGGCTTCCTGGGCTGGCGCCACCTCGGCGCGCGCCCGATGCTGTCGGTGGAGGGCGGGCGGCTGCTGGCGCGGCTGGGCGCATCGCGTTCGCGCAAGAGCGCCAACCTGCTGCACGAGGTCGCCTTCGCCCTGGACGACATCGACTACGTCGAGCGCGAGATCCGGCCCTGGCCGGGCGGCGAACGCCACGTCTACCGCCTGCACCTGCGCGACGGGGGCGAGCGCGAACTGCTGCCGCGCACCGCCGACCCGGCCCTGCGCGCGCGCCTGGCCGCCTTCTTCGAGCGGCATGTCCCGGGCCGCATCCGCGAATCGCGGCTGGGCTGAAGCGGCTCAGATCGCCGCGCGCGGCGGGCCGTTGGGCTCGATCACGATCTTGCCTTCGCGCGC
>JAYRTA010000504.1:0-1595 GCA_041919875.1 Arenimonas sp. | reverse complement strand
GGCGGGGGAGCCCGCCGACGTTCCCCTTTCCCGAGGGGGGAGGGAGAGGAGGTGACGCGCCCCTCTCCCCCCGGGGGAGAGGGGTTGGGGAGAGGGCCCTTGCCCGCCTCCCGCAGCAAGCCCCGCAACCGCGCCGCCGTGACCCCGCTCACCCACCCGCCCCCAGCAGCGCCAGCACCCGCGCCGCCAGCGCGCGCGCCGTGCCTTCGGGCCGGGCTTCGTCGGCGGCCAGCACCGGTCCCACGCAGGCCGGGCAACCGGCGCGGCAGTCGCAGCGGGCGACGAGGTCGCGCGCCTGCAGAACGAGTTCGGCCTGGCGTTGCCACAGCGGCTCGCTCAGGCCGACGCCGCCGGGCAAGTGGTCGTACAGGTAGACGGTGGGCGTGAACTGCTCGGCCGCGGACGGATCCAGCGGCTGGCCCTCGGGCCCGCGCAGCTGGCCGCGGCCGCGGCCATCGGCCGCCGCGAACCAGGCGCCGTCGCCGCTGCCGACCGCCTTGGCCAGGTCGCGCGCCTCGGCCATCACCGCCACCTGGGCCACCACGTGCAGCGCGTGCGCCGCGCCCAGGAACCCGTCGAGCGCGTCCTGGCGCGAGCCGAAGGCCGACTCCAGCACCGCCTGCGGCAGCTGCCACCAGGTGGCGGTGGTGTGCAGCTCCTGGTCGGGCAGGTTCACCGGGCCGTAGCCGATGTTCTCGTGGGTGTAGTAGCGGATCTTCTTGTAGCCCGGCACGCGCCGCACCACGTGCACCTCGCCGTGCTGGGCCAGGCCGGTGCCGGCGGCGGTGCCGTCGAAGCGCTCGAGCACCTTCAGGCGCGTGTAGTCGATGGCGTCGGTGTAGTAGTCCACGTGGGTGCGGGTGACGTAGGCCTTGCGCCCGGCCCAGTCCAGGCGTTCGACCTGGTAGGGCGTGGACTGCACCATGTGGATCGCGCCCTCGTAGAGGGTGAGCGCCGCCGAGGAGTAATCGACCTCGGCGATGATCTTCTGGGCCCCATCCGTGCGGTCGACCACCACGAAGTTGCCGTCGGCCACCGCGCGCAGGCTCACCGCGTTGGCCGGGTAGCTGTCGGCGATCCAGTCCCAGCGCCCGCCTTCGCCGTGCAGCACGCCGCTCTCGGCCAGCAGCTCCAGCCAGGGCTGCGGATCGACCGGGCCGAAGGCCTCGCCGCGCAGGAAGGGCAGCTCGAAGGCGGCGCAGCGCAGGTGATCGAGCAGGACCAGCGGCTGGTCGGGCGCGAAACGCGCGTGTTCGGGGTTGGCGCTGCCGAAGAAGTCCGGATGCCGCACCAGGTACTGGTCGAGCGGGTCCGAGCTGGCCACCAGCACGCCCAGGGCCGGCTGCTGGCGCCGGCCGGCGCGGCCGATGCGCTGCCAGGTGGCCGCCACCGAGCCCGGGTAGCCGTTGAGCACGACGACGTCGAGCGCGCCGATGTCCACGCCCAGCTCCAGCGCCGAGGTGCTGACGATGCCGTCCACGGCGCCCGCGCGCATCGCCCGTTCGGCCTCGCGGCGCTCGTTGGGCAGGTAGCCGCCGCGGTAGGCGCGGATGCGCGGCGGCTTGCGCGGGTCGTGGTCGAACACGTCCTTCAGG
>JAYRTA010000503.1:0-1606 GCA_041919875.1 Arenimonas sp. | reverse complement strand
AGGTGCTGGCCGCGCTCAAGGGCGTGGGCAAGGCGCACAAGCCCAATGTCGAGCGCGCCAACTTCGTCGTGCTGCGCTCGCCGGACGTGCCTTCGATGCTGGTCGAGACCGGCTTCATCTCCAATCCGGGCGAAGAGACCAAGCTCAAGGATCCGAAGTACCGCGAACGCATGGCGACCGCGATCACCGACGGCGTGCGCGGTTACTTCTCCCTGCAGGCGCCGCCGGGCACCTGGTACGCGGCCCGCCAGGGCCAGTTCGGCGGCAGCCGCCAGCATGTGGTGGGCCGGGGCGAAACCCTGAGCCTGATCGCCGCGCGCCACGGCGTGCCGATGGCCAGCATCCGCGCCGCCAACCGCATGAAGAGCGACACCGTGCGCCTGGGCGAGCGCCTGACGATCCCGGTGGCCGCCCAGGTCGCCGCCGCGCCCGAGTAGGCCCGCCCGCCGCTGCTATCATCCGGGGCCCCTGCCCGGAAACGTCGCGACGTGCCGATCCAAGCCCTGCCCGACACCCTCGTCAACCAGATCGCCGCCGGCGAAGTGGTCGAGCGGCCGGCATCCGTGGTCAAGGAACTGGTCGAGAATGCCCTGGACGCCGGGGCGGGCCGGGTCGAGATCGATCTCGAGGAAGGCGGCGTGCGCCTGATCCGCATCCGCGACGATGGCGCCGGCATCCCCGCCGACGAACTGCCGCTGGCCGTCTCCCGCCATGCCACCAGCAAGATCGCCAGCATGGACGACCTCGAGCAGGTGGCCACGCTGGGCTTCCGCGGCGAGGCCCTGCCGTCGATCGCTTCGGTGAGCCGTTTCGCCCTGGTCTCGCGCACCGAAGCGCAGGCGCATGGCGCCCGCCTGGAGATCGACGGCGGCCGCGCCGCGGCCGTGCAGCCGCATCCGCACCCGCGCGGCACCACGGTGGAGGTGCGCGACCTGTTCTACAACCTGCCGGCCCGGCGCCGGTTCCTGCGCGCCGAGCGCACCGAGCTGGGGCATGTGGAGGAATGGCTGCGGTCGCTGGCGCTGGCGCGGCCGGGCGTGGAACTGCGCATCAGCCACAATGGCCGCGTCTCGCGCCACTATCGCCCGGTGCGCGACGACAGCGAGCGCGTGCGCCGGGTCGCGGAGGCCCTGGGCGAGGGATTCACCAGCCAGTGCCTGGCCATCGACCACGCCGCGGCCGGCCTGCGCCTGCATGGCTGGGTCGGCCTGCCCACCGCGGCGCGCAGCAGCGCCGACCAGCAGTACTTCTACGTCAACGGCCGCGCCGTGCGCGATCGCACCGTCGCGCACGCGGTGCGCCAGGCCTATGCCGACGTGCTCTTCCATGGCCGGCATCCGGCGTTCGTGCTGTTCCTTGAATGCGACCCGCGCCAGGTGGACGTCAACGTGCACCCGGCCAAGCACGAGGTGCGCTTCCGCGAGCAGCGCCTGGTGCACGAATTCATCTATCGCACCCTGCACGAGGCCCTGGCGGCCACCCGTGCCGGCCTGGCGGGCGGCGAGCCGGCCGCGCGACCGGCCGCGCTGGCGGTGGCCTCGTCCGGGCCGGCGGGCGGTTGGGCCGCGCCCCGGCAGGATGGCCTGGGACTGCCCGTGCGCGCCGT
>JAYRTA010000502.1:0-1610 GCA_041919875.1 Arenimonas sp. | reverse complement strand
GCGGGAGAGGGAGCGAAGAGCCCCTCTCCCCAGCCCTCTCCCGTACCGGGAGAGGGAGCCAAGAGCCCCTCTCCCCAGCCCTCTCCCGTACCGGGAGAGGGAGCTACAAGCCCCTCTCCCCCCGGGGGAGAGGGGTTGGGGAGAGGGACCCCCGCCGATTTCGAATGCGCCCTGCTCGTCCTGGGCGCCGGCCCCGGCGGCTACACCGCCGCCTTCCGCGCCGCCGACCTCGGTCTCGACGTCCTGCTGGTCGAGCGCTACGAGGCGCTGGGCGGCGTCTGCCTCAACGTCGGCTGCATCCCGTCCAAGGCGCTGCTGCACGCCGCGGCGGTCATCGAAGAAGCCAAGCACGCGGCAGACTTCGGCGTCGAGTTCGGCAAGGCGAAGATCGACCTCGACAAGCTGCGCGCGCACAAGGACAAGGTCGTGGGCCAGATGAACAAGGGCCTGGCCGGCATGGCGAAGCAGCGCAAGGTGCGCACGCTCACCGGCAGCGGCAGCTTCGTGTCGCCGAACGAGCTGGAGGTACGCACGTCCGAGGGCGTCAAGCGCGTGCGATTCCAGCAGTGCATCATCGCCGCCGGCTCGCAGCCGGTGAAATTGCCCGGCTTCCCCTGGGACGACCCGCGCGTGATGGATTCCACCGACGCGCTGCTGCTGGCCGAGGTGCCGAAGAAGCTGCTGGTCGTCGGCGGCGGCATCATCGGCCTGGAGATGGCCTGCGTGTACAGCGCGCTGGGCAGCCAGGTCACCGTGGTCGAGTTCATGGACCAGCTGATGCCGGGCGCCGACAAGGACCTGGTCAAGCCGCTGGCCGACCTGCTGAAGAAGCGCGGCGTGGCGGTGCACCTCAAGTGCAAGGTCGCGAAGGTCGAGGCGAAGAAGGACGCGCTGCACGCGAGCTTCGAGGGCGATTCTGTGCCGTCGGAAACGAAGTACGACCGCGTGCTGGTCTCGGTGGGCCGCGCGCCCAACGGCGGCAAGCTCGACGCCGAGAAGGCCGGCGTGGCCGTCACCGAGCGCGGCTTCATCCCGGTGGACCGGCAGATGCGCACCAACGTGCCGCACATCTTCGCCATCGGCGATCTGGTGGGCCAGCCGATGCTGGCGCACAAGGCCACGCACGAGGGCAAGCTGGCGGCGGAAGTGGCGGCCGGCCACAAGAAGGAATGGGTGGCGCGGGTGATCCCGTCGGTGGCCTACACCGACCCGGAGATCGCCTGGGTCGGCGTCACCGAGACCGAAGCCAGGGCCAAGGGCCTGGCCGTGGGCGTGGCGAAGTTCCCGTGGGCGGCGTCCGGCCGCGCGGTCGGCATCGGCCGCACCGAAGGCTTCACCAAGCTCATCTTCGACGAGCACACCGAACGCGTGATCGGCGCCGGCATCGTCGGCCCGCATGCCGGCGACCTGATCGCCGAAGTGGCCCTGGCCATCGAGATGGGCTGCGAGGCCGCCGACATCGGCCACACCATCCACCCGCACCCCACCCTCAGCGAATCGGTGGCGATGGCGGCGGAGATCCAGGACGGCAGCATCACCGACCTGTATATCCCCAGGAAGAAATAATGGTCCCTGTGGGAGCGGGGGGGGGGGGGGGGGCCCGGCAGTGG
>JAYRTA010000501.1:0-1646 GCA_041919875.1 Arenimonas sp. | reverse complement strand
GGACTCCGGCGACGGGGCCGGGTCGGGCATCCGGGTCTTGATGACGTGGGCTTGGGTGGTCAACGCAGGGCTCGCGGCGGGAAATCGGCCCCGATTATACGCCCGGGGCGGCGGGGCCGGCGCCGTACAGCCGGTGGCGCCGGAGGTAGTCCTCCACCGCGGGTGCCAGCCAGGGCCCCGGGGGCTCTCCGGCGGCCAGCCGACGCCGCAGCTCGGTGGCGGAGGCCGGGTGCGGCGCCATCGCCAGCCTCAGGACCCGGCCGGCAGGGCGCGCGGACAGGCTGGCCGGCCCGGCGGCCCAGCGGGTCGCCACCTGGTCGGCCAGGGGCCCGGGCAAGGCGTCCAGGCCGTGGCCCGGGCGGGTCAACACCACCAGGTGGGCCAGCTCGAACAGGCGCGTCCAGTCGTGCCAGGCGGGCAGGCCGCGGAAGGCGTCCGCGCCCAGCACCCAGGCCAGCGGCTGGTCCGGGCCGCGCTCGGCCCGCAGCTGCGCCAGCGTGAGGGTGGTCCAGGACGGGCCCTCGCGCTGCAGCTCGCGCCGGTCGAGCACCAGGCCGGACTCGCCGGCCAGGGCGCATTCGATCATGGCGGCCCGGTGCATCGCGCTGGCGCCGGGCGCGGCGCGGTGCGGCGGGTCGGCGGCCGGGACCAGGTGCACGTCGGCCCCGAAGGCATCGCGCACGGTCCGGGCCACGGCCAGGTGGCCGGCGTGCACGGGATCGAAGGTGCCGCCGTAGCCGAGCCAGAGATGGGCCAGGCCGGCGCTCACGAGGCCAGCAGGCCGCGGGCGCGTGGCTCGGCGACCGCCATCAGCAGCCGTTCGAGCAGGACCCAGGGGTCGCCGTCCCCGCGGCCCTTGGCGGTGTGGTCGATGCGGCCGCATTCGGCGGCGAAGGCTTCCCAGCGCGCCGGCGGATGCCGGTCGAGGGCGCGCCGGTAGGTGGCCTGCTTGCTGTCCCAGATCCGGGCGTCGCGCATCGCCTGGGCGGCGGCGCGGCCCCCGGCGATTTCGCGCGCCACGCCGGCGCACAGCAGAACGTCGCGGGCCACCATCGGCATCAGGCCGGCCACCTGCTCACCCTCCGCGCGCAGCCCGGCCAACAGGCGCAGGGTGCGCGGGCCATCGCCCGCGAGCGCCGCCTCGACCAGGCCAAACACGTCGTGGCGCGAGGAATCGGCGACCAGCCGCTCCATGGCCTCCACGTCGATCGCTTCCGCACGCGGGCCCCGGCCGCGGTCGCCCACCAGCAGGGCCAGCTTGTCGATTTCCTGCGCGGCGGCGAGCAGGTTTCCTTCGACCCGGTCGGCCAGGCACTGCAGCGCCTCCGGGGTGGCCACCAGGCCCTGCTGGCGCAGGCGGCGCTGCAGCCAATCGCCCAGCTCGTGCGGCTTGAGCGGCCAGACCGGCACGAAATGGCCGGTGGCGGCGATCGTCTCGCTCCACTTGCCGGCGTGGGCCTTGCTCCAGTCCTGGCCGGTGACCAGCAGCACCGTGTCGGGCGGCGGACGGTCGCAGTATTCGCGCAGGGCTTCGGCGCCCTCCTTGCCCGGCTTGCCGGTCGGCAGGCGCAGGTCGAACAGGCGCCGGCTGGCGAACAGGCTCAGCGAAGCCACGCCCTGGGCCAGGCGGTTCCAGTCGAACTGCG
>JAYRTA010000500.1:0-1647 GCA_041919875.1 Arenimonas sp. | reverse complement strand
AGGTCGCGCACGACGCACTGCGGGCAGTCCGGCGTGCGCGCATTGCACACGTAGCGGCCGTGCAGGATCAGCCAGTGGTGGGCGTCCATCAGGAACTCGGCGGGCACCCGTTTCAGCAAGGCCTCCTCGACCGCGCGCACGTCCTTGCCCGGCGCCAGGCCGGTGCGGTTGGCGACGCGGAAGATGTGCGTGTCCACCGCCATCGTCGGCTGGCCGAAGGCGGTGTTGAGGACGACGTTGGCGGTCTTGCGGCCGACGCCGGGCAGGGCCTCCAGCGCCCCGCGGTCGGCCGGCACCTCGCCGCCGTGGATTTCCAGCAGGCGGCGGCAGGTGGCGATCACGTTCGCGGCCTTGGCGTTGAACAGGCCGATGGTGTTGATGTAGCGCTTGAGGCCGTCTTCGCCCAGCGCGAGGATCGCCGCCGGTGTATTGGCGACCGGGAACAGCCGGCGCGTGGCCTTGTTCACGCCGACGTCGGTGGCCTGGGCCGAGAGGATCACGGCCACCAGCAGTTCGAAGGGCGTGGCGTACTCGAGTTCGGTGGTCGGGTGGGGATTGAGTTCACGCAGGCGCGCGAAGAACTCGTGGCGCGCGGCCGGCTTCACGGCGCCGCCCCGCGTCGCAGCCGCCAGGCCTGGCGCAGGGCCACCAGGGCGGCCAGCACCAGGAAGGCGCCGGTGGGCAGCACGGCCAGCAGGAAGCCGGGGTAATCCGGCAGGCGCCATTCCAGCGCCGGCAGGCCCAGCAGCGGGCCGGCGCCGGCGAACAGGCTGCCTTCGCCCAGGCCTTCGCGCAGGGCGCCGATCAGCAGCAGCACGCCCAGGAAGCCCAGGCCGGTGGCGAAACCGTCGAGCGCGGCCCGCGCCGGATCCTGGCGCGAGGCGAAGGCTTCGGCCCGGCCCATCAGGGCGCAGTTGGTGACGATCAGCGGGATGAACAGGCCCAGCACGCCGTGCAGCGCGGGCAGCCAGGCGCGCATCGCCAGTTCGATGGCGGTGACGACCGCGGCGATCACCAGCACGAACACCGGGATGCGGACGTCCTGGCCGGTGAGCAGGCGCAGCGAGGCGACGGCGGCATTGGTGGCGGTGAGCGCGAGCACGGTGGCCAGGCCCAGCCCGAGCGCATTGACGGCGTTGTTGCTCACCGCCAGCAGCGGGCACAGGCCCAGCAGCTGGACCAGGCCGACGTTGCCGCTGGCCAGGCCGTATTCGAGGATGCGGCGGGCGGTCGGGGCGGGGGCGGTCACGGCGGGGTGCTGGGCTCGGGGGCGTCGTCGAAGCGCAGTGTAGCGCCGGCGGGTGCGGCGGCCAGGGCGTCGCCGTGCCTGCGCACGAACTCGAGCGTGCGACGCACGGCCGCAACCACCGCGCGCGGCGTCACGGTGGCGCCGGCGAACTGGTCGAAGTCGCCGCCATCGCGACGCACGGCCCAGCGTGCCGCCGCCGGGTCGCCCAGCGCGCGGCTCCGGAAGCCGTGGATCCAGTCGCCGCGTCGCGATTCGATGCGGTCGCCCAGGCCCGGCGTTTCCCGGTGCGCGGTGACCCGCACGCCCAGCACGCGGCCGTCGGCGGCCACCGCCACCAGCAGGGTGATCGGCCCGGCGTAGCCGTCCGGCGCGGTCGCCTCCAGCACCAGCGCGCTGGG
>JAYRTA010000499.1:0-1650 GCA_041919875.1 Arenimonas sp. | reverse complement strand
CGTTGAAAAAGCCCCAGGCATCGTTGTCGGCCAGGCGCGCCCGGGCATCCAGCCCCAGCGCCCTGGCCCGCCCCAGCGTGTCCGGCGAGATAAAGGCCCCGGCATTGTCGCAAGTGCCATCGATCCCATCCGTATCAGCGGCCAGCGCATGAATGCCCGGTGTTTCACCCAGGCCCAGGGCAAGGCCCAGCAGGAATTCGGTATTGCGCCCCCCCACCCCCTGGCCGCGTACGGTGACCGTGGTCTCACCGCCGGACAGCAGCACGCAGGGCGCGGGCAGCGGATGGCCGTGCTGCAGACAGGCGCGTGCGATACCCGCCATCGCCTTGCCCACTTCCCGCGCCTCGCCCTCGATGGCATCGCCCAGAATCAGCGGCGTCACGCCCTCGGCGCGCGCCGCCTCCGCGACGGCGGCCAGCATCTGACGCGGACTGGCCAGCAAGTGGTAACGCGCCAGCGACAAACGCGGATCGCCCGGCTTGGGCGTTTCCAGCGCGCCGGAGAGCAAGCCCGCCCGGACGGAGGCTGGCAGCGCCACGCCATAGAAATCGAGGATGCGCAGGGCGTCGACCGTCGTCGTCGGATCGGCGACCGTCGGGCCGGATGCAATGACACTCGGATCGTCGCCCGGCACATCGGACATCGAAAGGGTGTAGACCGGCGCCGGCCAGGCCGCCACCGCGAGTTGCCCGCCCTTGAGGGTCGACAGGTGCTTGCGCACGCAGTTGATGTCGCCGATACCCGCACCGGAGCGTAGCAAGGCCTGGGTGATGGCCTGCTTTTCGGTCAGATCCAGACCGTCGACCGGCGCCGGCAACAAGGCCGAACCGCCGCCGGAGAGCAGCACGAGCACGCGGTCGTGCTCGCTCAGACCCGCCACGGCACCTTTCAGACGCGTGGCGGCCAGCAGGCCAGCCGCATCCGGCACCGGGTGGGCGGCCTCCAGAATCTCGATCCGTTCGCAGGGCACGGCGTGGCCGTAACGGGTCACGACGACGCCGGTCAACGGCCCGGACCAGGCCATTTCCACCGCCCGCGCCATGGCCGCCGAGGCTTTGCCCGCCCCCACCACGATCAGGCGACCGCCCGGTCCGGGCGGCGGCACGGCCGCCAGGGCCGGGGGCACGATCCGGGCCGGGTCGGCCGAGGCCACCGCCACATCGAACCAGCGACGCAAAAATTCACGCGGCAACATGATCAGCCTCCATCGCACGCAGCCAGCCGAGCCCGGCCAGGGTATCGGCCTGCGGCTTGTATTCGCAGCCGACCCAACCGCGGTAGCCCAGACGTTCCATTTCCCGGAACAGGAAGGGATAGTTGATTTCACCTGTCCCCGGCTCATGCCGCCCCGGGTTATCGGCAATCTGGAGATGCCCGATGCGCGGCAACTGCGTCGCCAGCGTACGGGCCAGATCGCCCTGAATGATCTGGGCGTGATAGAGATCGAGCTGCAAACGCACATTGTCGCGCTCGATCTTGTCCAGCAGGCGCACGGCCTTGTCCACGCTGTCCAGCCAGTAGCCGGGCATGTCGATGCGGCTGTTGATCGGTTCGATCATCACCGTCACCCCCGCGGTCGCCAGACGATCGGCGGCATGACGCAGGTTGGCGATGTAGTTCTCCTCCAGCACCGACTCCGCCACGCCCGCC
>JAYRTA010000498.1:0-1663 GCA_041919875.1 Arenimonas sp. | reverse complement strand
GAACATGCCCAGGCCGCCCAGGGCGTCCGTCACCTTGGCCGAGATGTCGCGCGCGGCGGCCAACGCGGCCGGCGTCATCGCCTGCGGCTGCCAGCTCTCCACGTAGTCGCCCTTCACCTGCCGGTGGCCGATCGGGGCGCAGAAGCTGGTCTCGACCTGGCCGTTCCGCAGCGAGCGCACGGTGAGCTGGGTGATCTCGAAGTCGAAGTCCACGCGGCCCTCGACGATCACGCGCGGCTGCTCAACCCGGCCGCCTTCCAGGGCGTAGCGCCAGGCCTCGGCGATCTGGTCGGGGCGCTCGACATAGGACTGCCCCTTGCCCGAGCTGCTCATCACCGGCTTCACGAAGCAGGGGAAGCCGGTGACCTTCGCGGCCCCCTCGGCCAGTTCGGCCTCGGACGAGGCGAAGGCGTAGGCGCTGGTGGGCAAGCCCAGGTCCTCGGCCGCCAGCCGGCGAATGCCCTCGCGGTTCATGGTGAGCTGGGCGGCGCGCGCGGTCGGGATCACCGTCGCCAGGCCGTCCGCCTCGATCCGCGCCAGCTCGTCGGTGGCGATGGCCTCGATCTCGGGCACGATCAGGTGCGGCCGCTCGGCCTCGACCAGGGCGCGCAGGGCGGCCGCGTCGGTCATGGCGATCACGTGGCTGCGGTGCGCCACCTGCTGGGCCGGCGCGCCTTCGTAGCGGTCGACCGCGATCACCTCGCAGCCCAGCCGCTGCAACTCGATCACCACCTCCTTGCCGAGCTCTCCCGAGCCCAGCAGCATCACGCGGACGGCGGTGGGCGAGTTCGGCGTGCCGAGGCGCATGGCCTAGAGCCTGGCCTTCGCCGCGGCGACGACGGCTTCAGCCGTGATGCCGTAGTGGGCGTAGAGGGCCTTGTCGGTGCCGCTGGCGCCGAAGCCGGTCATGCCCACGAACGCGCCGTCCGAGCCGATGAAGCGGTCCCAGCCCTGGCGCACGCCGGCCTCGATGGCCACGCGCACCGGGGTCTCGCCGATCACCGCGGCCTGGTAGTCGGCCGGCTGGCTCTCGAACAGCTCGAAGCAGGGGACCGAGATGACGCGGGCGCCGACGCCGTCGGCCTCCAGCAGGTCGCGGGCCGCCAGGGCGACGGACACCTCGGTGCCCGTGGCGAAGATCGTCACCTGGGCGGGCTTCTCGGCGCCGACCAGCTGATAGGCGCCGCGCGCCGAGCGGTTCTCGCCCGCATCGGTGCGGACGGCGGCGGTCTTCTGGCGGCTGAGGGCCATGACCGAAGGGGCGGTGGTGGTCTCGAGGGCCACCTTCCAGCATTCGGCCGTCTCGATGGCGTCCGCCGGGCGGAAGACCATCAGGTTCGGCATGGCGCGCAGGGACGCCAGGTGCTCCACCGGCTGGTGGGTCGGGCCGTCCTCGCCCAGGCCAATCGAGTCGTGGGTGCCGACGTGGATCACGCGGATGCTCATCAGGGCGGCCAGGCGGATCGCCGGGCGGCTGTAGTCGGTGAAGACCAGGAAGGTGCCGCCGTACGGGATGACCCCGCCGTGCAGCGCCATGCCGTTCATCGCCGCGCCCATCCCGAACTCACGCACGCCGTAGTTCACATAGCGGCCGGCGTAGTCGGGACCGTCGAACACCTGGGTGTTCTTGACGTAGGTGTTGTTCGAGCCGGTGAGGTCGGCC
>JAYRTA010000497.1:0-1667 GCA_041919875.1 Arenimonas sp. | reverse complement strand
ACGGGCATTTCAATCGTTAATATCGTCTGACCCCATTTTTTTGGGTGGATGTCGGGAGGGGTGGCATGCGGATGATTCGGACGGCCTTCGTTGGCCTGGTGGGTGTGCTGGCGACGGGCGCGCTGCCGGCGGCGGCGGAGACGCAGTTGATCACCGCCGACCGGTTGCTGGACGTGCGCAGCGGGCGCTGGCTGGAGAACGTCTGGATCCTGGTGCGCGACGGCCGCATCGCCGACCTCGCCCACGGCCCGGGCGCGATGATCGTCACCACCGACACGCCCATCGTCGACCTCAAGGGCATGAGCCTGGTGCCGGGCCTGATCGACATGCACGTGCACCTCGACTCCGACCCCGGCTACGGCGGCTACACCGGCCTGCAGTTCAGCGACCGCTTCTGGTCCGTGCTCGCGGTCAAGCACGCCGGCGAGACGCTCGACGCCGGCTTCACCACCGTGCGCAACGTCGGCGCCGATGCCTGGAACGACGTCGGCCTGCGCCAGGCCATCGACGAAGGCAAGCTGCGCGGCCCGCGCATCGTCGCCGCCGGGCCCAGCTTCGGCGCCACCGGCGGGCACTGCGACTCGACCTATTTCCCGCCGTCCTTCGACAGCAAGAGCCCCTACAACGCCGACAGCCCCGAACAGGGCCGCCAGCGCGTGCGCGAGATCCGCAAGTACGGCGCCCAGGTGATCAAGATCTGCGCCACCGGCGGCGTGTTCTCGCGCAACACCGAGCCGGGCCAGCAGCAGCTGAGCGAAGAAGAGATGCGCGCCATCGCCGACGAGGCGCACCAGTGGGGCCTGCGCGTCGCCGCCCACGCCCACGGCGCCCGCGGCATCTCCGCCGCCATCCGCGCCGGCGTGGACACCATCGAGCACGCCAGCCTGATCGACGACGAGGGCATCGCCCTGGCCCGCAAGCACGGCACCTGGCTGAGCATGGACATCTACAACACCGACTACACCCAGGCCGAAGGCGCGAAGAACGGCGTGCTGCCCGACAACCTGCGCAAGGACCGCGAGATCGGCGACGTGCAGCGCGAGAACTTCCGCCGCGCCCACGCCGCCGGCGTGCGCATGGTCTACGGCACCGACGCCGGCGTGTATCCGCACGGCCAGAACGGCCGCCAGTTCGCGGTGATGGTGCGCTACGGCATGACGCCGCTGCAGGCGATCCAGTCGGCCACCGTCAACGCCGCCCAGGCCCTGGGCCGCGACGACGTGGGCGTGGCCGAGGAAGGCCGCTACGCCGACTTCATCGCCGTCGCCGGCGACCCCACCGCCGACGTGCGCCTGCTCGAGGCCATCCCCGTGGTGATCAAGGGCGGCGAGCTGGTCAAGGACGCGCGCTGAGGGCCCGGTCCGCCGCGACGGCGGCCGCCGGCGGGAAATCGCTGCCGCGCAGGCGCAGGTGTTGGTCCAGGTGCCGTTGCAGCGCCCCCGAGGGCGGCGTCGGCGCCGGCCCGCCCAGGCGCCGGTGCAGCAGCGCTTCCATCAGGTAGAACCAGGCTTCGCGCGAGAGTTCGCCGGCCACGCCGTGGTCGGCCTCCTGGTCGACGAACAGCGTGGCGTCCTTGCCCAGCGTGCGCAGCGTCGCCGCGTAGTGGGTGACGCCGCGGATCGGCACGCGGGCGGCCAGGCCGCCCGCGCCGAACAGCACCCGCCCCA
>JAYRTA010000496.1:0-1681 GCA_041919875.1 Arenimonas sp. | reverse complement strand
AGTGCCCCGGACTGGCCGGAGCAGATCTCCGGCTTCTCCTTCTCGCCGTTCCGCGCCGGGCAGAGCCCGATGACCGGGGTCTACCCCAGCGACGAGCAGATACGTGCCGACCTGGAGCTGCTGAGCCGGCAGACCGACAACATCCGCACCTACTCGGTGGACGGCAAGCTGGCCGACATTCCGCGCCTGGCCGAAGAGTTCGGCCTGCGCGTGACCCTCGGCGTATGGATCAGCAATGACCTGGAGCGCAACGAGCGCGAGATCGCCAAGGCCATCGAACTGGCCAACGAATCGCGCAGCGTGGTGCGGGTCACCGTGGGCAACGAATCGCTGTTCCGCCAGGAAGTCGAAGTCGAGGAGCTGATCGGCTACATCGACCGCGTGCGTTCGGCAGTCAAAGTGCCGGTCAGTACCTCCGAGCAGTGGCACATCTGGCAGGAAAACCCCGAACTGGCCAAGCACGTCGACCTGATCGCCGCCCACGTCCTGCCCTACTGGGAATTCGTGCCCATGGAGGACTCCGGCGAGTTCGTCCTCGAGCGCGCCAAGGACCTGAGAAAGCTGTTCCCGAAGAAGCCGCTGCTGCTCTCCGAGGTCGGCTGGCCGAGCAACGGCCGCACCCGTGGCGGCGCCGAGGCGGATCAGGCCGAGCAGGCCATCTACCTGCGCACGCTGGTCAACTCGCTGAACGCCAAGGGCTACAACTACTTCGTCATCGAGGCCTTCGACCAGCCGTGGAAGGCCAGCGAGGAAGGCTCGGTCGGCGCCTACTGGGGCGTGTACAACCTCGACCGCCAGCCCAAGTTCGCTTTCGAGGGGCCGGTCGTCGCCATTCCGCAGTGGCGCCTGCTGGCCATCGCCTCGGTGGTCATGGGCCTGCTGGCCCTGGCCCTGATGCTGATCGACGGCTCGGCCCTGCGCCAGCGCGGCCGCACCTTCCTCACCTTCGTCGCCTTCGTCGGCGGCTCTGCCCTGGTGTGGATCGGCTACGACTACAGCCAGCAGTACAGCACCTGGTTCAGCCTGACCGTCGGCGGCCTGCTCGGCATCGGCGCCCTGGGCGTGTTCATCGTCCTGCTCACCGAGGCGCATGAACTGGCCGAAACGGCCTGGACCCGCACCCGTCGCCGGCCCTTCCTGCCGGTGCTGACCGACACCGCCTACCGGCCCAAGGTGTCGATCCACGTGCCCTGCTACAACGAACCGCCGGAGATGGTGAAGCAGACCCTGGACGCCCTGGCGGCCCTGGACTACCCGGATTACGAAGTCATCATCATCGACAACAATACCAAGGACCCGAAGGTCTGGGAGCCGGTGCAGGCCTACTGCGAGCAGCTCGGTCCGCGCTTCCGCTTCTTCCATGTGGCCCCGCTCGAGGGCTTCAAGGGCGGCGCGCTGAACTACATCCTGCCGCATACCGCGCCGGACGCCGAAGTGATCGCGGTAATCGACTCCGACTACTGCGTGAACCGCAACTGGCTCAAGCACATGGTGCCGCACTTCTCCGACCCGAAGATCGCCGTGGTGCAGTCGCCGCAGGACTACCGCGATGGCGACGAGAGCACCTTCAAGAAGCTCTGCTACGCCGAGTACAAGGGCTTCTTCCACATCGGCATGGTCACCCGCAACGACCGCGACGCGATCATCCAGCACGGCACCATGACCATGATCCGGCGCAGCG
>JAYRTA010000495.1:0-1700 GCA_041919875.1 Arenimonas sp. | reverse complement strand
CGATGGCATCGAAACCCGCCTCACCCTGAAGCACGCGGACGGCGAGGACGCGTTCCTGTTGGAGGAGACCTACCTGGGCGGCGAGGGCGAATCGCGCTTCGAGACCCGCGGCCCCTGGCGCCGCGAAGCCGACGGCCTGCTGCGCCTGGACCCCGAGGGCCTCGGCCTGCGCCTGCGCACGCGCGAGGACGGCAGCCTCGAGCTGGTGGACGCCGACGGCGCGCCGCTTTCCGACGGCCCCGACTACCGCCTCGGCCGGATCTGATCCGCAGCGCCGGCGCCGCCCGCGCCGCGACCGCTAGAATCGCGGCCCATGAGCGACCTGCCCGACCTCGCCCGGACCCGTCTGTCCGTAGCGCCGATGATGGACTGGACCGACCGGCACTGCCGCGTCTTCCATCGCCTGGTGGCGCCGCACGCGCGCCTGTACACCGAGATGGTGCACGCGCAGGCGGTGATCCACGGCGACCGCGCGCGCCTGCTGGGCTTCGACCCGGTCGAACATCCCGTCGCCCTGCAGCTGGGCGGCAGCGATCCGGCGCACCTGGCCCAGGCCACGCGCATCGGTGTCGACTGGGGCTACGACGAGGTCAACCTCAATGTCGGCTGCCCGAGTGATCGCGTGCAGGCCGGCCGCTTCGGCGCCTGCCTGATGAAGGAGCCGGCCCTGGTCGCCGAGTGCGTGGCCGCGATGCTCGCCGCCGCGCCGGCGGGCGTGGCGGTGACGGTGAAATGCCGGCTGGGCGTGGACGAGATGGAGGACTACGGCGTCTTCCGCGCCTTCGTCGATTCCGTGGCCGCGGCCGGCTGCGGCCTGTTCGTGGTGCACGCGCGCAAGGCCTGGCTGCAGGGCCTGAGCCCGAAGGAGAACCGCGAGATCCCGCCGCTGCGCTACGACTGGGTACACCGGCTCAAGCGCGAACGGCCCGACCTGCGCGTCCTGGTCAACGGCGGCCTGGCCACGGTCGAGGACGCGCTGGCGCAGATCGGCCCGACCGATGGCGTGATGATCGGCCGCGCCGCCTACCACGAGCCCTACCGCCTGCACCTGATGGACCGCGCCCTGTTCGCGCCGCAGGCGCCGCCCGCCGTCCGCGCCGACCTGCTGCGCGCCTTGCGTCCCTACGCCGAGGCGCGCCTGGCCGAGGGCACCGCGCTCAAGCACCTCACCCGCCACGTGCTGGGCCTGTTCCACGGCCAGCCCGGCGGCCGCGCCTTCCGCCAGGTATTGAGCGAGCAGGCGGTGAAGCCCGGCGCCGGCTGGGAGGTGGTGGAGCGCGCGCTCGCCATGACCCGACGCGACGAGGCCGCGGCATGATCACGCGCGACCTGCAAGCCTTCGCCCGCGCCTTCCACGCCGCCGCGCCCGATGCCGGTCCGGGCTGCGCGCGCGGCGCCTTCCTGGTCGCGCCCGAGGGGTTTTCGCTGGCCGCCGAATCGGCCACCGACAACGCCTACATGGCGATGGACGCCGCCGTGGACCCGGCGCGCGCCCTGGCCCAGCACCGCGCCCTGCAGGCGGCGCTGGCGCAGGACGTGCCGGTGGTCTGCTTCCCGGGCGATCCGGCGGCGCCGGACGGCCTCTTCCCCAACAACGTCTTCGCCACCGCGCCGGGGCGGCTGCTGCTGGCGCGCATGCGCCACCCGGTGCGCCAGCGCGAGGCGGAGCGGGCCGACATCCGCGGCTTTTTCACCGGCCT
>JAYRTA010000494.1:0-1702 GCA_041919875.1 Arenimonas sp. | reverse complement strand
CGCGCATCAGCGCGCGGATCGCGGTGGGCGCGGTGTAGAAAATCGTCACCTGGTGGCGGTCGCAGACCTGCCAGAAGCGGCCCGGGCCGGGCCAGGTCGGCACGCCTTCGAACATCACCGTGGTCGCGCCATTGGCCAGCGGGCCATAGACCACGTAGCTGTGGCCGGTCACCCAGCCCACGTCGGCCGTGCACCAGAACACGTCGCCGGGCTTGAGGTCGAAGACCAGCTCGTGCGTGTACGCGGCCCAGGCCAGGTAGCCGCCGGTGGTGTGCAGCACGCCCTTGGGTTTGCCGGTGCTGCCGGAGGTGTAGAGGATGAAGAGTGGATCCTCGGCGTCCATCGGCTTGGCGTCGTGCGTGGCCGGCTGCGGATCCACCACGGCATCGAACCAGCGGTCGCGCGGCATCTGCATCGGCACGCCGCCGCCGGTGTGGCGCACCACCAGCACGGTTTCCACGCTGTTCGTGCCCGGCTTGCGCAGGGCTTCGTCCACGTTGGCCTTGAGCGGGATGGCCTTGCCGGCGCGATGGCCTTCGTCGGCGGTGATCACCAGCTTGCTGCCGCAATCGGCGATGCGGTTGGCGATCGAATCGGGCGAGAAGCCGCCGAACACCACCGAATGGATGGCGCCGATGCGCGCGCAGGCCAGCATCGCCACGGCGGCCTCAGGGATCATCGGCAGGTAGAGCGTGATGCGGTCGCCCTTCACCACCCCCAGCGCTTCGAGCGCATTGGCGAGCTGGCAGACGCGCGCATGCAGTTCGCGGTAGGTGATGCGGCGCGGCGGCGTGGCCGGGTCGTCGGCTTCCCAGAGGATCGCGACCTGGTCGCCGCGCGTGGCCAGGTGGCGGTCGAGGCAGTTCACGCTGGCGTTGAGCTGGCCGTCGCCGTACCAGCGGATGTGGAAGTCCTTGAGGTCGTAGCTCGTGTCCTTGGCGCGGGTATAGGGACGCGACCAGTCCAGGCGCTGGCCCAGGCGGGCGAAGAAGGCCTCGGGGTCGCGCACCGACTCGGCGTAGTCGCGCGCGTAATCCGCGGCGCGGACGGCGGCCGCGGCCTCGAAGGCGGGCGGAACGGGAAGGATGCGGTCGGACATGGGCACTCCTGGCACACGGGGCGCGCGCCCCGTCCTTAGGTTAAACCTGCGCGCCCATTTTCGGGGCGACGCAGGCCGCGCCTTATTAGACCTTGGTCTAGACCGGCCCCGGCTTCGACCAATGGCGAATGGCCGGCCACGCCCGCACGGCCGGAGACTCGCCCGGCCATGGTGGCCACGGTCCGAATTCCGGGAGGGGAAGGATGAACCGAATCACGAATGCACGCCGCAGTGCGCTCCCGCTCGCCCTGGTGCTGGCGCTGGCCGCGCCGGGCATGGCGCTGGCGCAGGATGCCGGCGCGGACGACCTCGAGGCACGCATCGCGCAGCTCGAACAGATGGTCGCGGCCCTGAAGTCCGAACTCGACGCACAGAAAGCGCAGGCGGCCAGTGCCCCGCCCGCCCCGGCCGCGGCGCCGCCGCTGCAGTCCACGCCGATCCTGCCCGCGGCCAACCCGGGCACGCGCTTCAGCGTCGGCGGCTTCGTCAAGTTCGACGCCATGCTGACCAACACCAGCCATGGCGAGATCCTGGACGGCAGCGCCGGGCGCCTGTTCTACCTGCCCGGCGCGATCCCGGTCGGCGGCGCGGACGAAGGCACCG
>JAYRTA010000493.1:0-1703 GCA_041919875.1 Arenimonas sp. | reverse complement strand
GTCTTCGAGCCCTTGCCCTCGGCCTTCATCTGCTGGAACAGCGGCGATTCGCTCAGCTGCAGGCGGATCCACACCGAGATGCCGAGCAGCACGATCGAGCCCAGGAAGGGGATGCGCCAGCCCCAGGCCTCGAAGGCCTCCACGCCGAGCGCGTAGCGGCAGCCCAGGATCACCGCCAGCGACAGGAACAGGCCCAGCGTCGCCGTCGTCTGGATGAAGCTGGTGTACAGGCCGCGCTTGCCCTGCGGCGCGTGCTCGGCGACGTAGGTGGCGGCACCGCCGTATTCACCGCCCATGGCCAGGCCCTGGGCCAGGCGCAGGATGATCAGGATCACCGGCGCCGCCACGCCGATGCTGGCGTAGTTGGGCAGGATGCCGACCAGGAAGGTCGAGATGCCCATGATCAGGATGGTCACCAGGAAGGTGTACTTGCGGCCGATCCGGTCGCCCAGGCTGCCGAAGAAGGCCGCGCCGAAGGGCCGCACGAAGAAGCCGGCGGCGAAGGCCAGCAGGGTGAAGATCATGCCCGTGGTCTCGTTCACGCCGCTGAAGAACTGGCGCGAGATGATCAGGGCGAGCGAGCCGTACAGGTAGAAGTCGTACCACTCGAACACGGTGCCCAGGCTCGAGGCGAAGATGACTTTCTTGTGGCCCTTGGTGAGGTCCCCGGCGGGCGGGGTGATCACGTCGTTCGCGGTGCTTGCCATCGGGTCGCTCCTCAGAAGCTGTACTTGACGTGCATGTGCAGGCGGTCGAGGTCGCCCTCGGCCCCGCTCTCCAGCGCGCGCGTGCCATGGATGTATTCGGCGCCGACCTCGACCTTGGGCAGCAGCGTCCAGATCAGGTTGGCGTGGATCGAGCGCGAGGACTCCGTCACGCCCGGCCCGGTGAGGGCGATGTCGTTGTCGAACCAGGCATGCGAGTAGAACAGGTTGCCGCGCAGCCTGGACGAGAACACGTGGCGCCAGGCGACGAAGCCGCCGTAGCCGTCGAGCGCCTCGAGCGAGCCATCCGCGGCCACCATCGCATCCGGGCCCAGGGCCAGGCCGAGGTAGCGCCCCAGGCCGCGGCCGCCGCTGACCATGTAGCGGATGTCGTCGTTGGCGCCCAGGTGGTAGCGGCCCGAGACGCTGAGCGCGTAGCCGGTGTCCGAACTGCTCGACACGCCTTCGTTCTTGAGCTGGCGGACCAGGCCGGCGAGGCTGAAGTGGCCCCAGTCGCCCTTGCTGAGCCAGCGCGCGGTGAGGTCGGGCATCAGGTTGTCGTCGCTGTTCCCGCGCACGCCGGTGAGGTGGCCGGTGAAGGTCGTCTCCGGGTTCTCGATCGAGAACGACCATGGCCCGTGGGTGTAGCGCAGCTGGGCCTGGCGCACGAAGATGGTGCCTTCGGTCGGGCCGATGAAATCCACGGCATCGGGAAGTGCGGCCACGTCCTGGAAGTTCGACCAGGTCTGGCCGGCCAGCCAGCGGTCCCAGGCCACGTAGGCGTGGCGGATCGTGACGCCGTAGGTATTGGTGGCGATCTCGTTGCCCAGCGCGCCGCCGAACAGGTCCATCTCCAGGTAGGCCTTGAGCCTGTGGCCGTCCAGGTCGGTGTCGGCGCCGAACCACAGGCGCGAGAACTGCGCGTGCGAGTCGTAGTCGGTGCCTTCGTCCGCGCCGCCGACCGGGATCGCGCCGGGCAGGTAGAACAGGCGCCCGGCG
>JAYRTA010000492.1:0-1715 GCA_041919875.1 Arenimonas sp. | reverse complement strand
CACCACCTCCTCCTGCACGCGCACGAAGGCCTCGGCCTGCGCCGGGCTCAGGCGGCCATCGGCCGGCGGCGAGAAATCCGCCTGGTTGGTGATCTCGTCGCCCAGGTCCACGCTGGCCACCCAGTCCTTGGCGCCGTCCACGCCGGCCCGCCACATCGGCTTGAGCACGAAGAACCAGGCCGCGACCGCGCCGGCCACCAGCAAGACCAGCACCAGCAGGCATCCCGCCAACCATTTCTTCGCCGCCATTGTCCGCGCCTCCGTGGATTCGGCCAGAGCATAGTCGGGCCACCGCCCGACCCGCTAGAGTGCGCGGCCATGGACAGTCTGCCGCGCGAAACGGACATCGTGGTGATCGGCGGCGGCGCCGCCGGCCTGATGTGCGCGATCACCGCCGGCCGCCGCGGCCGGCGCGTGCAGGTGCTCGAGCACGCCAACCGCTGCGGCAAGAAGATCCTGATGTCCGGCGGCGGCCGCTGCAACTTCACCAACACCGGCACCACGCCGGCGAACTTCCTCTCGGCCAATCCGCATTTCTGCAAGTCGGCGCTGGCGCGCTACCGGCCGGAGCATTTCCTCGCGATGGTCGAGGCGCACGGCATCGCCTGGCACGAGAAGGAGCTGGGCCAGCTGTTCTGCGACGGGTCCTCCCGGCAGATCGTGGCGATGCTGCTCGAGGAGTGCGCGCGCGCCGGCGTGCAGGTGCAGGTGTCGTGCGCCGTGCACGAGGTCGAGGCGCGCGCCGGCGGCGGGTTCCGGCTGCGCACGGCGAAGGGCCCGGTGGAATCGGCGTCGCTGGTGGTCGCCACCGGCGGCCTGTCGATCCCGAGCATGGGCGCCACCGGCTTCGGGTATGAACTGGCGCGCCGCTTCGGGCATGCCGTGCTGCCCACCCGCGCCGGCCTGGTGCCGCTGACCCTGAGCGGCTCCCACCAGGCCCGCTACGCCGACCTGGCCGGCGTGTCCTTCCCGGTCTCGGCGCGCTGCGGCAAGGCGCGCTTCGACAATGCCCTGCTGATCACGCATCGCGGCCTGAGCGGCCCCGCCATCCTGCAGGTCTCGTCGTACTGGGAGCCGGGCCGCGACCTGCACCTGGACCTGCTGCCCGACCGCGATGCCCAGGCCTGGCTGCTCGAGCGCCAGGCGGCCAAGCCGGCGGCCGAACTGCGGACCGTGCTGGCCGAGGCGTTCCCGCAGCGATTCGCGCAACGGCTGTGCGAGGCCTGGTTCACCAGCAAGCCGATGCGCCAGTACACCCACCGCGAACTGCCGGAGATCGCGCGCCAGCTCGCGCACTGGCCGATCGTCGCCAGCGGCACCGAGGGCTACCGCACCGCCGAAGTGACCCTGGGCGGCGTCGATACCGAGGGCGTGTCCTCGGCAACGATGGCCTCCCGGCACGTGCCGGGCCTGTATTTCGTCGGCGAGGTGCTCGACGTCACCGGCTGGCTGGGCGGCTACAACTTCCAGTGGGCCTGGGCCTCCGGGCACGCCGCCGGCCTGGCCGCCTGAGGCCGGGTGGCGCGACGCGGGCGGTTTTCCCGTAAAAGCAGGTTCAGACCCGCGAGGAGACCCCCGATGACCCACCCCGCCCCGTCCGTGCTCGTTCTGGCCCTGGCCGCCGGCCTGGCCGCCTCGCCGCTGGCCGCCGCCGGGCCCGCCGCCGATCCCGGGCAAACGATGATCGTGCTCGATGCCTCCGGCTCGATGTGGGG
>JAYRTA010000491.1:0-1724 GCA_041919875.1 Arenimonas sp. | reverse complement strand
AACGATTCAATCGGCGGATTGAATCGTTAATACGGTCTGACCCCATTTACGGACCCCATTTACGGATCCCGGGCTAGTGGACGCGGGTGCCGGCGACCCAGGTTTGCTGGACGCGCAGCGCCGGCAGCGAGGCGGCGGGCGCGGCGAGCGGATCGGCGTCGAGCACGACGAAATCGGCGTGGAACCCCGGCGCGAGCTTGCCCAGCGTGTGTTCTTCGCGGCTGGCATAGGCGGCGCCGGTGGTGAATCCCGCGAGGGCCTGGGACGGCGAGAGCCGCTCCGTCGGTCGCCAGCCCGCAGGCGGTTGGCCCTGGCGATCCTGACGCGTCACGGCCGAATACAGGCCCAGTCGCGGATCCACGGACTCCACCGGGAAATCCGAACCCAGCGCCAGCGGCACGCCCAGCCGGGCCAGCGACTGCCAGGCGTAGGCGCCCGCCAGGCGCGCCTCGCCGACGCGATCGCCTGCCCAGGGCATGTCGGAAGTCGCATGGGTGGGCTGCATCGAGGCGATCACGCGCAGCGCGGCGAAGCGCGGCAGGTCGTCCACCGCCACCACCTGCGCGTGCTCCACCCGCCAGCGATGGTCGGCCACCGGGCGTTCGGCGAGCACCTTGGCATAGGTGTCGAGCACGATGCGGTTGCCGCGGTCGCCGATGGCGTGGCTGGCGGGCTGCAGCCCGCAATAGGCGGCGGTGCGCACGGCGGCTTCGTAGGCGGCCGGCCCGGTCACCAGCAGGCCGCGGTGGCCGGGCTCGTCGCTGTAGTCCTCCAGCAGCGCGGCGCCCCGGCGGCCCAGGGCGCCATCGACATAGAACTTCACGCCGTGCATGGCCAGGCGGCCACCGGGGTGGGTGTAGGGCCCCATCGCGCACAGCGCGGCCATCGCGGTGCTGTCGCCATCGGCATAGGCGCGGATGCGCAGCGGCAGGCGGCCGGCGTCGGCGAATCGGCGCATCAGGGCCAGGTCGGCCAGGGATACGCCCATGTCGTGCACGCCCGTCAGTCCGTTGGCGACGGCGGCGGCCAGGGCGCGTTCCAGCGCCTGCTCGCGCAGGGCCTCGCCGGGCGGCGGCACCACGGCGTCGACCAGTTGGGCGGCGGCATCGATGAACACACCGGTGGGGTGGCCGTCGGCGGTTCGAAGGATGCGACCGCCCTCGGGCTGCCAGTCCCCGGTGAGGTCGCGCGCGACGGCGCGCAGGGCCGCGCTGTTGGCCCAACCGGCATGGCCGTCGACCCGCTCGAGCCAGACGGGGCGGTCCGGGAAGGCGGCGTCGAGATCGGCGGCGGTCGGGAACTGGTCGTCTGGCCAATCGTTCTGGTCCCAACCACGGCCCAGCACCCAGGCGCCGTCGGGCAAGCCGGCCGCGAAGGCTTCCAGGCGGGCGATCACTTCCTGCTTGCTTGCTGTGTCGACCAGGTCGGCACGCAGCAGGGCGTGGCCCAGGTTCATCAGGTGGGCGTGGGCATCCACGAGTCCCGGCACGATGGTGGCCGTGCCGAAGTCGAGCCGACGCGCCTGCGGATGGTGGGCGGCCAGGGCGTGGGCATCGCCCGTGGCGAGGATGCGCCCTTCGTCGTTGAACACCATCGCCCGCACCGTCGGCACCCGGGCATCGCCCGTGTGGATGGCGGCGGCGGTGACCAGGGTCGGCGTGGGCTCGAGCACCGTGGCCTGGCCATCCGCTGCCACCGCCCCGCAAGAAACCAGGACCGCGGCG
>JAYRTA010000490.1:0-1726 GCA_041919875.1 Arenimonas sp. | reverse complement strand
CGTTGAACACGCCGGTGGTGCCCTGCTCGGCCAGGCGGATCATCCACTCGCCCAGGTCGCGGCCGTCGATGATCTGCACCGGGTCCTTGCCATCGCCCGGGACCAGCACTTCGCCGCCCTGGGCGATGCGCTTGGGCCAGTAGGTGAAGCGGTCGGTATCGTCGCGCGGGCCGACGATGTAACCCGGCCGCACGATCGTCACCTGCTTGCCGAACTGCTTGTGCGCCTCGGCCTCGCTCAGGGCCTTGAGCGGGCCGTAGAGGTTGGCGACATCGGCCATCAGCGATTCGCGGGTTTCGGCCAGCGCATCCTTGCCGGTGTAAGGAGCCAGCGGAGAGTCCTCGTTGATGCCCGTCTTCGAGCCATCGGCGTACACCGAGATGGTCGAGATGAACAGGTAATGCCCGACCTTGCCGGCCAGCACCCGGCCGGCGTCGCGCACCCAGAACGGCAGGCTGGTCGGGTTGTCGATGCACACGTCCCAGGTGCGGCCCTCCAGCGCCTTGAGGTCGCCGGTGTTGCGGTCGCCGACCAGTTGTTCGACGCGATCGCCCCATTCGGCGATCGGCCGCCGGCCGCGGTTGAAGGTCGTGACCGTATGACCGCGCGCGAGCGCATACTCGACCTGGAACGGCCCGGTGAAGCCGGTACCGCCCAGGATCAGGATCTTCAGCGGTTTGTCCGCCTTGGCCACCGGCGTGGCCGCGGCCGCGGCACTGGCGAAGGGCGGCAGGAGGGCGCTGGCGGCGGCAAGGCCGCCGAGTTTGAGCAGGTCGCGACGCTGGGTCATGGCAGGTTCCCCGGTTGGAAGCCGGCACGATGGCACCGGCCATCGCCCCGGCGCCCATGGCGAAAGTCGGGGGCCCGCCACGGCCCGCCCCATCCGCCGACTCAGCCGGCGCCGGCCACCACGACGCGGTCGCGGCCGGCGCGCTTGGCCTGGTACAGCGCCGCATCCGCCGTGCCGAGCCAGCCGGCCTGGTCGGCCGCGCCCGGGCCGGGGAACGGCGCCACGCCGAAGCTCGCGGTCACCCGCAGCGGCCGGGCACCGGGCAGGTCGATGTCGAGCCCGGCAATGGCGGCCCGCAGGCGTTCGGCCAGGTGCACGGCGCCGCCGAGTCCGGCGCGCGGCACCAGCACCACGAATTCCTCGCCGCCCAGGCGCGCCACCAGGCCGTCGGCCGGACCGTGCGCCGCCAGGGCATCGGCCACCGCCGACAGCACGCGGTCGCCGACCAGGTGGCCGTGGGTGTCGTTGACCTGCTTGAAATGGTCGATGTCGGCCATCACCAGCGCGTGCGGCCCGGCGGGCTCGGTATCGATCAGCTGCTGCATGCGCTCGAGCAGCGCGCGCCGGTTCGGCAGCCGGGTCAGGCCATCGCGATAGGCCTGCTCGCGCAGGCCCTGGGCCAGGCGGCGCTGGGCGCGCATGCCCCAGGCCAGGGCCGCCAGCAGGCAGGCCAGGGCCAGGGTCGACACCACCCACAGCCAGGTGCTCATGCGCTGTTCGCGGGCCTGCTGGCGCGCGGCTTCGATCTCGAGCTCCTTGCGGCGGTTTTCCTGTTCGAGCTCGCCGATGCGCAGGGCCTGTTCGCGCTGCAGGTATTGCTGTTCGAGCTGGTCGATGACGCCGGCGTGCTCCTCCGCAGGGGCGGTGTCGTCCAGCCGGGCGATCTGCGCGTCCAGCTCGGCCAGACGCGTGGGGTCGGCGCCGCGCGCCGCCAGC
>JAYRTA010000489.1:0-1732 GCA_041919875.1 Arenimonas sp. | reverse complement strand
GTGACCTGGCCCGAATTCGCGAACATCCACCCGCTGGCGCCGGCCGCCCAGGCCGCCGGCTACCGCGAGCTGATCGCCGGCCTGGAGGAGATGCTGGTCGAGTGCACCGGCTACGACGCCGTCAGCCTGCAGCCCAACTCCGGCGCCCAGGGCGAATACGCCGGCCTGCTGGCCATCCGCGCCTACCACCGCAGCCGCGGCGAGGCGCACCGCGACGTCTGCCTGATCCCGGATTCGGCGCACGGCACCAACCCGGCCAGTGCGCAAATGTGCGGCATGACCGTGGTGGTCACCAAGACCGATGCCAATGGCAACGTGGACGTCGAGGACCTGCGCCGCGCCGCCGAGAAACACAGCGACCGGCTGGCCGCGCTGATGGTCACCTACCCGTCCACGCACGGCGTGTTCGAGGAGGACATCGTCGAGATCTGCGAGATCGTGCACCGGCACGGCGGCCAGGTGTACACCGACGGCGCCAACATGAATGCGCTCGTGGGCGTGGCCAAGCCCGGCAAGTGGGGCTCGGACGTCTCGCACCTGAACCTGCACAAGACCTTCTGCATCCCGCACGGCGGCGGCGGCCCGGGCGTGGGCCCGTGCGCGGTGAAGGCGCACCTGGCGCCCTTCCTCCCGCGCGCCTTCGGCGACGCCGGCCTGCACACGCCGGGCGTCGGCGCGGGTGACGTCGGCATGGTCAGCGCGGCCAGCTTCGGCAGCGCCTCGATCCTGCCGATCAGCTGGATGTACGTGACCATGATGGGCGCGGCCGGCCTGCGCCGCGCCACCCAGGTGGCCCTGCTCAACGCCAACTACATCGCCAGGCGCCTCGCGCCGCACTACGAGACGCTCTACACCGGCCGCAACGGCCTGGTGGCGCACGAGTGCATCCTGGACCTGCGCCCGCTCAAGGACGCCACCGGCATCAGCGCCGAGGACGTGGCCAAGCGCCTGATCGACTTCGGCTTCCACGCGCCCACGCTGAGCTTCCCGGTGGCCGGCACGCTGATGGTGGAGCCGACCGAGAGCGAGAGCCAGCACGAGCTCGACCGCTTCATCGACGCGATGATCCAGATCCGCGACGAGATCCGCGCCATCGAGGAGGGCAAGCTCGACCGCGAGGACAACCCGCTCCGGCACGCCCCGCACACCGCCGACGTGGTCTCGGCCAGCGAGTGGCGCCGCGCCTACCCGCGCGAACTGGCCGCCTTCCCGCTGGCCAGCCTGCGCCAGCAGAAGTACTGGCCGCCGGTGGCCCGCGTGGACAACGTCTACGGCGACAAGAACGTGATGTGCGCCTGCATCCCGGTGGACGCCTACAAGGACGAGCCGGCGGAGGCCTGAGCCCTGGCCTCGCGCCTGGCCCGGGCGGCGGCGGCACTGGCCCTGCTGGTGCTGCTGCCCTATGGCGCGATCTGCGCGCTCGTGTATTCGAAGCAGCGGTCGCTGACCTACTACCCGCAGTCGACGCGCGTCCCCGCCGCCGACACCGACCTTGCGCTCGAGCGCGACGGGATCGTGCTGCGCGGGTGGCGGCGCAATCCGGGCCAGGCCGATGCCCTGCTGTATTTCGGCGGCAACGCCGAAGCCGTGCGCGCGTCGGCCGAGGCCCTGGCCGCCCGTTTCCCCGGGCGCACGGTGTATGCCCTGGCCTATCGCGGCTATGGCGCCAGCGGGGGCGAACCCGGCGAGGCCGCGCTGGCCGCCGACGCGATCGCGCTCTACGACCGGGTCG
>JAYRTA010000488.1:0-1733 GCA_041919875.1 Arenimonas sp. | reverse complement strand
TGCCACATCGCGGCGGCCAGGCGCTGCTGGAAGGCGTCGTCGAGCAGGGAGGAGAAGACGGTCGAGACGAAGACGATGTCGAAGGACGCTGCGGGCAGGTCCAGCGCCAGCGCATCGCCGGCGTGGAGCGTCACCGACTCGGGCAGCACGGCACGAGCCGCCGCATGGCGCTCGGGCAACAGCTCCACACCGCACAGGAGCTCCGGCCGGAAGCCCGCCCGCAGCAGTTCGAGCAGGTTGCCTCCGGCGCCGCTGCCCACTTCGAGCAGGCGGCAGTGCGCCACATCGACGAAGCCATGCCGCACCAGGCCGCGCAGCATCGCGCGCTGCCGCTCCTGCACGGTGTGCCACACGTCGGGGCGCAGCAGGCTGTAGCGGTCGCCCACCGCGCGTCGGGCGTAGCGTTCGGCCAGCGCTTCGGGTTCGCTCATGCGGGGCTCCTTTGAGGGGCGCGAGCCACGAATGACGTGGCGGGCCTCATGCCTGCACCGCCTCGATGAAGCGACGGGCCAGGACCGGGTAGGCATGGTGCGCCAGCACATGGGCTCGCCCCCGTGCGCCCATCGCGGCGCGCTCCGCAGCAGGCACCGCCAGCAGGCGGCGCAGCCCGTCGACCACGGCCGGCGCCGAGCCCGGCGGCACCGTGATGCCGCACCCGGCCTCGGCCACCGGGTCATTGCCGGCCTCCACCGAATGCAGCACCGGGCGGGCGGCCATCATGTAGTCCATCAGCTTGTTGGGCGCAATGCCGAAGCGGTACAGCGACACCCGCTGCCAGCCGATGTAGGCGATGTCGAAGGCGGCCAGCAACGAGGGGATCTGCGGCTTGGGCACGGGCGGCAGCAGCGCCACGTGATGGAGACCCTCGGCGGCTACCCGCGCCGCGAGACGGGCCTTCTCGTGGCCATCGCCCACCAGCACGAAGGCCACCGGCTCCGACGTCATGGCCGCGGCTGCATCGAGCAGCACGTCGAGCGCATTGGGCTCACCGTGCGAGCCGGCGTAGCCGACGATGCTGCGCCCCGCGGCCCGGTGCCGGGCGATGCAGGCAGCCACCTCGGCATCGAGCGGCGCCGGCGTGCCGGACCATTCCTCGGGCGAGATGCCGTTCGGCACGATGTGCAGGCGACGCAGGTCGAGGCCGTGCGCCGCCATGTGGTCCGCCACCTTGGGCAGCATGGAGACGACGGCATCGGCATCCCGATAGGCATCGTTCTCGGCCATCTGGCACAGCATGATGAAGGGGTGGCGCGGTGACATGCCCGAGAGCTCCACGGGCGAAGCCGGCCACAGGTCGTGCACCTCGTACACCAGCCGGGCCCGCGCCAGACGGGCCAGCCGCCGGGCCACCCAGATGTCCATCGGGTAGGTGCTGGACGCGATCACCACATCGGGCCGGAAGGCAGTCACCTGCCGGCGCGCATCCCGCCACACCTGCCCCAGGAAGCTCGCGATGTTGCGCACGCGGCCGAGCCCGTTGCCGCGGTAGCGCGGCACCGGCCACCAGCGGTACTGGATGCCGTCGATCAGTTCGTCCACCGGCGCGTCACCCACCTCCGGTTGCCGCGCGCGAACATGCGAGAACGAGGCCGCCACGATCTGCACGTGGTGCCCCGCCCGCACCCATTCACGGGCCAGGTAGTAGGGCCGGAACTCCATGCCATGGCGCGGCGAGCCGGCGTAATGGTTGAGCAGCAGGATGTTCATGCCGATGACAGCTCTTTCATGCGCGA
>JAYRTA010000487.1:0-1737 GCA_041919875.1 Arenimonas sp. | reverse complement strand
TGCCCGGCGGCGGACCCTGGATGCGCAGGCTCTCCATCGCCGCCAGCGCATCCGGGGCGCAATCGGCGGCCAGCGGCGGCACGGCGCCGGCGCGGCGCTCCGCCACCGACAGCCAGGGATAGGCCAGCGCCGGCCAGCGCGCGACGACGGCCGGGAGTCGCCGGTGCGCCCGGCGGCAGTCGGCCGAGAGCCGCTCGCCGGTATCGGCGTCGAGCACCAGGGCCAGGCGGCCCGGGCCCCAGGCGCGCGCCTGGCGGTCGGGCAGCGTGGGCGGCAGCACGCCCTCGAGCGTCCAGGCCTCGCGTCGACGCGCGCACAGCGCCGGTTCGGCCGGATCCGGCGGCAGGCCGAGCGGCCAGCAGACCGCCTGCTTGCGCACGCCGGCGGGCGGCGGCGACCGGGCGCCATCGCCGGCCTGGCGCGGCAGGCTGTCCACCACTTCCACCAGCAGCGGCAGCGCGGTGATGGCGCCGTACTGGCCCGGCAGGGGCGTGCCGTCCGGTCGCCCCACCCAGACACCGACGCTGTAGCGCGCCGTGCTGCCCAGGGCCCAGGCATCCCGGAAGCCGTAGCTGGTGCCGGTCTTCCAGGCGATGCGCGGACGGTTGCCGCGCTCGAACAGGTCCTCGCGCTCGCCGGGCCGGCCGCTGGCCTCGAGCACGTCGCGGATGATCCAGGCCGCGCCGGGCGACAGCAGCCGGCGTGCGTCCGCCGGTTGCCCGGGCGTGTAGCGCACCGCGCCGGCGAGCCCGTCGCGGTGCAGGGCCGAGTACGCGCCCACCAGTTGTTCGAGCGAAGTGCCGGTGCCGCCCAGCACGAGGCTGAGGTTGGGCGCGCTGCCGCGCGGGAAGCGCAGGTCCACGCCGGCGTGCGCCAGCCGCGCCGCGAACCGCGCCGGACCGACCCGGTCGAGCAGGTCCACCGCCGGCACGTTCAGCGACAGGCGCAGGGCCTCGTCCACCGCGATCGGCCCGTTGAAGCTCGGGTCGAAGTTCGACGGCCGGTAATCGCCGAAACTCTGCGGCGCGTCCACCAGCAGGCTGCCGGCATGCACCAGGCCATCGTCGATGGCCAGGCCATACAGGAAGGGCTTGAGCGTGGAGCCCGGCGAACGGGTCGCGCGGACCATGTCCACGTGGCCCAGGCGCGCGGGGTCGCCGTAGACCAGCGAGCCGACGTAGGCGCGTGCCTGCAGGTCCCGGTTGTCCACCACCAGCACCGCGGCCGAGGTCATGGGCGGCAGGCGCGCCGCCCAGGCCGCCAGCCGATCCTCGAGCGCGCGCTGCAGGCCGGCGTCGAGCGTGCTGGTGATGCGGGCCTCGCTTGGCGCGGCGGCGCGCAGGCGCTCGGCCAGCAGGGCGGCATGCCGCGGCGGCTGCAGGCGGCGCGAAACCACCGGCTCCAGGCGCGCATCGGCGACCTCCTGCGCGCTCCAGTCGCCCAGGGTCTGCAGGCGCGCCAGCACCTTGTCGCGCGCCGCCCGCGCGGCCTCGGGATGGCGATCCGGGCGCAGTCGGCTGGGTGCCTGCGGCAGCACCGCCAGCAGCGCCGCCTCGGCCCGCGACAGGCGCGCGGCCGGCTTGCCCAGGTAGGCCCAGCTCGCGGCTTCCACGCCCTCCACGGTGCCGCCGAAGGGGGCGTGGTTGAGGTAGATCGCCAGGATCTCGTCCTTCGACAGCCGCCATTCCAGCTGCAGCGCACGCAGCGACTGGCGGAGCTTGCCGCCCAGGGTGCGCG
>JAYRTA010000486.1:977-1739 GCA_041919875.1 Arenimonas sp. | reverse complement strand
GGTCGATTCCTTCGCCAGCGCGACGCCGGTGGCCTGCTCGAGCGCGCGGGCGAGCGCGCCGCCCGGCGCCAGCCAGGTCGCCTGCAGCCGCGCGCGTTCGGCCTCGACGGCCTCGGCCTTGCGCGTGAACGCGGACCAGCGCAGGTCGTCGACCAGGCCCAGTTCGCGGCCGGCGGGCGTCAGGCGCGCATCGGCGTTGTCCTCGCGCAGGTGCAGCCGGTACTCGGCGCGACTGGTGAACATGCGGTAGGGCTCGGTGGTGCCGCGCGTCACCAGGTCGTCCACCAGCACGCCCAGGTAGGCCTGGTCGCGGCGCGGCGACCACGCGGCGTGGCCCTGTGCGTGGCGCGCGGCGTTGAGGCCGGCCAGCAGGCCCTGGGCCGCCGCTTCCTCGTAACCGGTGGTGCCGTTGATCTGGCCGGCGAAGAACAGGCCGGCGACGGCCTTGGTTTCCAGCGAGGCCTTCAGGCCACGCGGGTCGAAGTAGTCGTATTCGATGGCATAGCCGGGGCGCGTCACGTGCGCGGCCTCCAGGCCGCGGATCGAGCGCACCATCGCCAGCTGCGTGTCGTAGGGCAGCGAGGTCGAGATGCCGTTGGGGTAGACCTCGTGCGTATCCAGGCCCTCGGGCTCGAGGAAGACCTGGTGGCTGGCCTTGTCGGCGAAGCGCACCACCTTGTCCTCGATCGAGGGGCAGTAGCGCGGGCCCACGCCCTCGATCGCGCCCGAGTACATCGGCGACTCGCCCAGGCCGGCGCGGAT
>JAYRTA010000486.1:0-967 GCA_041919875.1 Arenimonas sp. | reverse complement strand
GACCTGGCGCGGGTGGTCGGCGGCGGAACCGAGGAAGGAGAACACCGGCCGCGGCGCGTCGCCGGGCTGTTCCTCGAGGCGCGCCCAGTCGATGCTGCGGCCGTCGAGCCTCGGCGGCGTGCCGGTCTTGAGCCGGCCGACGACGAAGGGACGCTCGCGCAGGCGCAGGGCCAGGGTGGTGGACGGCGGATCGCCGGCGCGCCCGCCCGGATGGTTCACGCGGCCGACGTGGATGCGGCCGGCCAGGAAGGTGCCGGCGGTGAGCACCACCGCCCGGGCGTCGAAGCGCTGGCCGCCCTGGCAGACGACGCCGGTCACGTGCTCGCCGTCGATCACCAGATCGTCCACCGCCTGCTGGAACAGCTGCAGGTTCGGCTGTGCCTCGACCCGGCGCCGGATCGCCGCCTTGTACAGGGCGCGGTCGGCCTGGGCGCGCGTGGCGCGCACCGCCGGGCCCTTGCTGGCGTTGAGCGTGCGCCACTGGATGCCGGCCGCATCGGCGGCCTGCGCCATCGCCCCGCCCAGGGCATCGATCTCGCGCACCAGGTGGCCCTTGCCGATGCCGCCGATCGCCGGGTTGCAGCTCATCTGCCCGACCGTCTCGATGCTGTGCGTGAGCAGCAGCGTGCGCGCACCGGTCCGCGCCGCAGCCAGGGCGGCCTCGGTGCCGGCGTGGCCGCCGCCGATGACGATGACGTCGAAGCGCTGGGACATGGTCGGTTTCGTGATGGACGTCGCGATTATCGCCTCCACCTGCGGCCGACGCATCCCGGGGCGCGTGCTTGGCACGGAACCTGCTTCAGCACGGAGGCACCTGCTGCGGCCAACGCCGGGGGGCGTCGACCAGACTGAACAGGGGCTGGTCAGGCGCGCAGCAGGGATGCCAGGGCCAGGCGCTCCCGGGGGGGAGCGCCTGGCCCTTCTTTTTTGGCGGGAAGAAAGTCGGCGCCCGGCGGGTCTTATGGAA
>JAYRTA010000485.1:0-1741 GCA_041919875.1 Arenimonas sp. | reverse complement strand
CAGCACGATCAGCAGCAGGCTCATCACCACTGCCAGCACCGGCCGCTTGATCGAGAGATCGGAGAGCTTCATGGCCTACTTCGCCGCCGCCGGCGGGGCGCCTGCCGCGGCAACCGTGGCCCCGGCCTGCAGCTTGCCCATGCCCGCGGTGACGATGCGCTGGCCGGCTTCGACGCCCGCCTTCAGCATGACCTTCCCGGGGACGCGGCCACCGACCTCGACGTTCGCCTTCTCCACCGTGTCGTCGGACTTGACCCGCCACACGAAGGTCTCGCTGCCGATCTGCTGCACCGCGATCTCCGGCACCACCAGCGCCTGCCGGGTGCCTCGCGACAGGCTGACTTCGACCAGCATGCCGGGCTTGAGCGCGCCGTCGGCATTCGGGAAGTCGCCGCGCACGGTGGCCGCCCGCGACGCGCTGTCGAGCCGGGTGGACACGGTGGCGACGGTGCCGTCGAAGCTGCGCTCGCCGTAGGTCGCGACCCGGCCGACCAGCGCCTGTCCCGGCCCGACATCGGCCAGTTCGGTTTCCGGCACCGGGAAATCGACGAACACGCGCGATACGTCATCGAGGGTGGCGATCGGCGTGCCCGGGGTAACCAGCGCGCCCGGGCTGACCTGGCGGATCCCGAGCACGCCGGCGAACGGCGCGCGGATCACCCGGTCCGACAGGTTGGCGCGCACCTGCGCCACCTGCGCGCGCGCGGCGTCGCGGGTGGCGCGTTGCGCGTCCAGCGCGGCACGTGCGATCAGCTGCTGCTCCACCAGCTGCTGCTGGCGAAGGAACAGCTGCTCCGCTTCCCCCAGCGCGGCCTCCGCGGATGCCAACGCGGCCTGTTGCTGCTGGCCGCTGAGGGTGACCAGCGGCGCCCCGCGCGCGACCTGTTGGCCACTTTCGAAATGCACCTGCTGGACGGTTTCGCTGACCTTGGCGGTGATCGTCACCGCCTCCCGCGCATGCACGGTGCCCAGCGCTCGCAGTGCATCGGTCCATTCCTGCGCAGCCACGGTCTCGACCACCACCGGCACCGGCCCGCCGCCGCGTCCGCCCGGGCCGCCCGGCTTCGCCGCCTCGTCCTTGCCGCAGGCGGTGAGCAACGCGCCAAGCAGCAGGCACATCAGGAGGGCACGCGGCAAGTGCTGCATCATCGGCAAACCCAAGGCGGGGACCCGTGATTCTAGCTGCCGCGGGCCGCCGGCCCGTGTGCCATCGGCTGGGCCGGAGCTGCGCGCCGCTGGCGTCAACCGATGCCGCGCCCGCGCGTTGCGCGCCGGCTCAGGATCCGCCGGTGTAGAAGATCCAGGTTGCCGCCGCGGCCAGTGCGACCACCAGCAGCAGCCAGCGTAACTGGCCGGGCCTGTCGCCCATCTCCACCGTCGGCGTCCGCCGCGATGGCGACGGCATCGCATGCTTGCCGGTGCCGGCCGGACCTTTCCCCGCTTCCCCGGCGGCGGAATGCGCCTGCGCCTGCATCCGCTCCATCGCCGCCTTGGCCCGCGCCAGGTCCAGGCCGGGATTGGCGGCGCGGATCAGCTTGATTGCCTCGATCATGCGTCCCTGCTGGAACGCCAGCATCGCGGCGTCGGGCAGCACCAGCCCGGCGTTCGCCGCGGCGTCCTGCAACTGCCGTGGGTCCGGTTTGCGGCGTTGTCCGGGCGGCGCGGGCGGGATGATCATGACCGCAGCTTACGCCCGGATCCCGCCTGCCGCACAAATGCGAAACGCCGGCACCGGGCCGGC
>JAYRTA010000484.1:0-1747 GCA_041919875.1 Arenimonas sp. | reverse complement strand
AAGGACACCACGAACCTGCTCAACGCCGCGCGCCTGCGCGGCATGAAGAAAGGCGCCTTCCTGGTCAACGCCGCGCGCGGCGGCCTGGTGGACGAGGACGCGCTGCTGCAGCTGCTCGGGGAAGGCCACCTGGCCGGCGCCGCGCTCGACACGTTCGCGACCGAGCCCTTGCCGAAGGACTCGCCGCTGCGGGCGCACCCGCGCCTGGTGCTGACGCCGCACCTGGGCGCCAGCACCGGCGAGGCGCAGCAGGCGGTGAGCACGATCCTGGCCCGGCAGATCATCGATTTCGTCGCCACCGGCGCGGTCGCCGGCTGCGTCAACCTGCCGCCGCTCACGCCCGAGGTGGCGCGCGAGGTCGGCCCGTGGATGCCGCTGATGACGGCCCTGGGCAAGCTGGCCGCGCGCCTGGTGCCGGCGCCGGCGCAGTTGCACATCACCTACGCCGGGCGCACCGAGGGCCTGGACCCGCGCCCGCTGACGCGCCTGCTGGTGGCGGCCCTGATGGGCACGGCCTCGGGCCGGGTGACGCCGGTGAACGCACTGCACGAGGCCGCCGCCCGCGGCCTGGTCGTGGCCGAAACCCTGGGCGGCGATGGCGACGGCTTCGACCGCCTGCTGCGGCTGCGCGTGGAGGGCGGCGGCGCCGTGCGCGAGATCGAGGCCACCCTGCACCGCGGCCCGCGCGTGGTCCGCCTGGACGGCGTCGAACTCGATTTCGACCCGATGGCGCACCTGCTGCTGATGCGCAACGAGGACAAGCCCGGCGTGATCGGCCTGGTCGGCTCGCACCTGGGCGCGGCCGGGGTCAACATCGTGAACTTTTCGCTGGGCGCGACCGGCGACGGCGGGGCGATCGCCGCGATCACCGTGGACCGGCCCGTGCCGGAGGCGCAACTGGCCTCCCTGCGCGGCATCCCGGGCATCGTGTCCATGGAGCAGCCCTGATGCGCGTGCTGTTGGCCAGGCACGGCGAGACGCCGTGGAATGCGGAAGGGCGCTACCAGGGGCAGCGCGACATCGCGCTCTCGGCGGTGGGCGAGGGGCAGGCGGCGGCCCTGGGTCGCCGCCTGGCGGACGTGGCGATCACGCGTGCGGTGGCCTCGCCGCTGTCGCGGGCGCGGCGCACGGCCGAACTCGCGCTGGGTGCGGCGCGGGCCGGCGCGCTCGCGCTCGAGCCGGACCTGGCCGAGATCGGCCACGGCGACTGGGAGGGGCTGTTGGCCAGCGAGATCCGCGAGCGCGACCCGGAGCGCCTGCGCGCCTGGCGCGAGGCGCCGGATACGGTGCAGATGCCGGGCGCGGGCGGCGAATCGCTGGCGCAGGTGGCCGACCGCGCCTGGCGCGGCTTCGCCCGCGCCTGCGCGGGCCTCGGGGCCGGGGACACCCTGCTGGTGGTGGCGCACGACGCGGTGAACCGCGTGATCCTGTGCCGCATCCTCGGCCTGCCGCTGGCGCAGCTGTGGCGCTTCCGGCAGGCGCCGACCACGCTCAACCTGCTCGAGGGCGGCAGCGCGGATTCACTGGAGGTGGTGCGGATCAACGACTGCAGCCACCACACCGCGCTGTTCGGGGAGGCGGTGCACCGGGCATTGTAGGGCCCCGGCCACCCGGGTCGCGGGGCGCCGGGCCGGCCACGCGGCAGGCGCGCGACCTAGTCCCGGGGGGCGGCGTCGTCCGCGTCGGGCCCGAGCTCGGACTCGGACTCGCCGCTGGCCTGGCCGGCGGCGGCGGCGCGCTTGCGGGC
>JAYRTA010000483.1:0-1749 GCA_041919875.1 Arenimonas sp. | reverse complement strand
TGCCCATCGACTGGACGAGCTCCTTCAGGTTCTCCAGCCGGGTCTGAGCGGTCGGCGTCTTGTCCAGGCGCAGGGTATCGGTATAGCCGCTCTCCTCCAGGATCTGCTCTGTCAGCCGGGCGTGGTGCAGGGTCTGCGCCTGGGCGCGCCAGCGGTCGAGGTCGCGCAGGAAGTTGGAAAGCGCCGTGCGGGTGCGGGCGGCCAGCTCGTCGGTCAGCACCACCTCGCGGGCCGCGGTCATCACCGGCACGCCGTTCAGCCGGGCGATCTGCAACAGCTTCTGCACCGTGGTGTCGCCGATCCCGCGCTTGGGGGTGTTGACGATACGCTCGAAGGCCAGGTCGTCGTCGGGCGACTGGATCAGCCGTAGATAGGCATGGGCGTCGCGGATCTCGGCGCGCTCGAAGAACCGAGGCCCGCCCACCACCGTGTAGGGGATGGAGAGCAGAACGAACCGCTCCTCGAAGGCGCGCATCTGGAAGGAGGCGCGGACCAGGATGGCCATGTCGCGGTACTTGCGGGGGGCCTTGTCGGTGGAGCCCTTTTTCGCCCGCTCGATCTCGTCGGCGATCAGCCGGCTCTCGGCCTCGCCGTCCCAGACCCCGCGCACGATGACCTTTTCGCCGCCGTTCTGCTCGGTCCAGAGGGTCTTGCCCAGGCGGCCCTTGTTGGCGCTGATCAGGCCCGAGGCGGCCGCCAGGATGTGGCTGGTGGAGCGGTAGTTGCGCTCCAGGCGCACCACGGTCGCGCCCGGGAAGTCGCGCTCGAAGCGCAGGATGTTGTCCACCTCGGCGCCGCGCCAGCCATAGATCGACTGGTCGTCGTCGCCCACGCAGCAGACGTTCTGGCTGGCCTGGCCCAGCAGGCGCAGCCACAGGTACTGGGCGACGTTGGTGTCCTGGTACTCGTCCACCAGGATGTAGCGGAACCGGCGGTGGAACTCGGCCAGCACCTCCGGTTGCGACATGAAGATGGTCAGGTTGTGCAGCAGCAGGTCGCCGAAGTCGCAGGCGTTCAGCACCCGCATCCGCTCCTGGTAGAGGCGATAGAGGGCCTGGCCCTTGCCGCTCGCGAACTCCTTGCCCTCGCTCGCCGGCAGGCGGTCGGGCGTCCAGCCGCGGTTCTTCCAGTGGTCGATGAGCCCGGCCAGGGTCTTGGGCGTCCAGCGCTTGGCGTCGATGTTCTCGGCTTCCAGCACCTGCTTGATCAGGCGTTCCTGGTCGTCGGTGTCGAGGATGGTGAAGTTGGACTTCAGCCCCACCAGCTCGGCGTGGCGGCGCAGCACCTGGGCGGCCACGGAGTGGAAGGTGCCCAGCCAGCGCAGGCCCTCGGCCTCCGGCCCGATGATGGCGGTGATCCGCTCGCGCATCTCCCGCGCCGCCTTGTTGGTGAAGGTGACCACCAGCAGTTCCCAGGGCTTGGCCTTGCCGGTGGCCAGGATGTGGGCCAGCCGGGTGGTCAGCACCCGGGTCTTGCCGGTGCCGGCGCCGGCCAGCACCAGGACCGGACCCTCGGTGGCCTCGACGGCGGCCCGCTGCTCGGGGTTCAGCCCGTCGCGATAGTCGGGGCCGCGCACGCGGGCCAGATCGCTGACGCGTGGGGCGGGGAGATCTTCAAACGAGTCATAGGACGACATTGGAAGCCATTTAGCATGTAGCACGCAGATATGGGCATCTATGTTCGTGCTGCGTTCTCCCGTTAGTGAGCGAATAGCGGTGACAGTTCGGGGAAGATGACCGGAGCAAGTCA
>JAYRTA010000482.1:0-1751 GCA_041919875.1 Arenimonas sp. | reverse complement strand
GGCCCCGGCGCGCCATCGCCGCGTGGACTTCGCGCTCGAAGGCGGCGGCATCGAAACCGACGGCGCCGGCACCCTGCTCAGCACCTGGCGCTGCCTGCACGAGCGGCACCCGGACGCCTCGCGGGCCGAGATCACCACCCTGCTCGAGCGCGAACTGGCGCAATCGCGCACGCTCTGGCTTGAGCACGGCTACCTCGAGGGCGACGACACCGACGCCCACATCGACACCCTGGCCCGCTTCGCCGCGCCCGACGCCATCGTCTTCCAGGCCTGCGACGACCCGCAGGACGGCCACTACCATGAACTGACCGCGATGGCCGGCGAGATCGCCGCGCTGCGCACCATCGAGGGCCAGCCCTACCGGCTGTTCCCGCTGCCGTGGGCCCGGCCGATCCTGGACGAAGGCCGCCGCCTCGCCGCGTCGTACGCCAACTTCCTCATCATCAACGGCGCCGTGCTGATGCCGGCCTATGGCGACCCGGCCGATGCCGGCGCCGCCGCGGTGCTGGCCGCGGCCTTCCCGGGCCGCGAGATCGTCCCGGTGGATTGCCGCCCGCTGATCTGGCAGAACGGCAGCCTGCACTGCGTCACCATGCAACTCCCCGAAGGCCTGCTGGCATGAGCAAGAAAACCCTCACCGTCGCCCTGGTCCAGGACCGCGACCACGGCAGCGTGGACGGCAACCTGGCCAACATCGAGGCCCGCGTCGCCGAGGCCGCCGCCCGCGGCGCGAAGCTGGTGCTGCTGCAGGAGCTGCACAACGGCGCCTACTTCTGCCAGCACGAGGCGACCGTCGAGTTCGACCGCGCCGAGCCGATCCCGGGCCCGAGCACCCAGCGCCTGGCCGCCCTGGCGCAGGCCCACGGCGTGGTGCTGGTGTCCTCGCTGTTCGAGCGCCGCGCCGCCGGGCTCTACCACAACACCGCGGTGGTGTTCGAAACCGATGGCCGCATCGCCGGCAAGTACCGCAAGATGCACATCCCGGACGACCCGGGCTTCTACGAGAAGTTCTACTTCACGCCGGGCGACCTGGGCTTCGAACCGATCGACACGTCCGTCGGTCGCCTCGGCGTGCTGGTGTGCTGGGACCAGTGGTATCCGGAGGCCGCGCGCCTGATGGCGCTGGCCGGCGCCGACCTGCTGCTCTACCCCACCGCCATCGGCTGGGACCCGGACGACGCGCAGGACGAAAAGGACCGCCAGCGCGGCGCCTGGGTGCTCAGCCACCGCGGCCACGCGGTCGCCAACGGCCTGCCGGTGCTGAGCTGCAACCGCATCGGCCACGAGCCTTCGCCGCTGGGCGCCTCCGGCATCCGCTTCTGGGGCACCAGCCACGTGCTGGGGCCGCAGGGCGAGGTCATCGCTGAAGCCGGCACCGATGCGCCGGAAGTGCTGGTGGCCGACGTCGACCTGGGCCGCAGCGAGCAGGTGCGCCGCATCTGGCCGTTCCTGCGCGACCGCCGCATCGACGCCTACCAGGACCTGCTCAAGCGGTACCGCGATTGAACGCCCCCGATGCCGCCGGCCCGCCCGGCCTGCACGACCAGCCGCACCGCATCGTCGAACGCGAGGGCGTGCGCTACACCCTGCTCGGCACCGCGCATGTCTCGCGCGCCAGCGTGGACGCCGTGGAGGCCGAACTGGCCAGCGGACGCTACGACACCATCGCGGTCGAGCTCGATGCCCAGCGCCACCGCGCCCTGACCGACCCGGACGCGCTCTCGCGCCTGGACCTGTTCCAGATCATCCGC
>JAYRTA010000481.1:0-1755 GCA_041919875.1 Arenimonas sp. | reverse complement strand
CGCTGCTCCGCCGCTCCGCCGCACCCCTGCCGAACGCCGCCCGGGCGCCGGCCTCCCCCTCAGCAGCACCGGAGTCCCCATGTCAGACCTGCTCAGCGACCGCCTGGCCGCCGCCCATTCCGCCCGCAGCGAACTGCTGCCCCAACTGCACGCCGAAGGCACCAATGCCTACCGCCTCTTCCACGGCAGCGTCGAAGGCCGCTCCGGCCTCACCGTGGACCGCTACGGCGACCTGCTGCTGGTGCAGAGCTTCCACACGCCCCTGGAAGCCGGCGAACTGGCCGAACTGGAAGCCTTCTACGCCGGCGTCCTGCCCGGCCTGGACTGCATCTACAACGACCGCAGCCGCGCCAATTCCCGCATCGCCAACGACCTGCCGCCGGAAAAGGTGGAACCGGCCCACCGCCCGCGGCAGTTCAGCGAACTGGGCGTCAATTACCTGATCCAGGCCCGCCACGCCGGCCAGGACCCCTGGCTGTTCCTGGACCTGCGGGCCGGCCGCCGCCGCATCATGCAGGAAGCCGTCGGCAAGTCCGTGCTCAATCTCTTCGCCTACACCTGCGGCGTCGGCATCGCCGCCGCCAAGGCCGGGGCCGCCTTCGTCGTCAATGTGGATTTCGCCGAAAGCAGCCTGGCCGTGGGCAAGAGCAACGCCGCCCTCAACGAACTCAATCACCGGCCCCGCTTCATCAAGAGCGACGTTTTCCCCGCCATCCGCCAGCTGGCCGGCATCGGCCAGCCCAAGATGGTGCGGGGCAAGCGCATGCCCCCCTTCATCGAACTGGAGCCCCGCCAGTTCGACCTGGTGTTCCTCGACCCGCCCCGCTACGCCAAGAGCCCCTTTGGCGTGGTGGACCTGGTGAACGACTACCCGGCCCTGTTCAAGCCGGCCCTGCTGGCCACCGCCGAAGGCGGCACCCTGGTCTGCTGCAACAACGTGGCCGAAGTGCAGCGCGACGCCTGGCTCGACCAGCTGCAGCGCAGCGCCCGCAAGGCCGGCCGGGAAGTGCGGGCGGCCGAATGGATCGTCCCCGAGGCCGACTTCCCCAGCCCGGACGGCCAGCCGCCCCTGAAGACGGTGCTGCTGCGGGTCTGACCTCCGTCCGCCGACCAAGCCGGAAAAAGCGGCGCTCCTCCGGGAGTGCCGCTTTTTTTATGGATGAGGCCGACACGGCGACGACCGCACTCGTCCAACGGCGCCAGGGCGCCATGCGGCAAAACCCGCGGTCACGTTGCCCGCCCCACTGGGCGACGCACCACCGGCATCGCCGCTGCCACGACTCACCCCGCGCCGCACGGCGGCAGGCGGCGACGTTTTCCCGCTTGGGATGCCCCACTTGGCGTACACTGCGAGGCCTGAAGATTTCCACGGCCCCACCATGACCCGCTCCACCCTCAAACTGCCGAGTAAAAAAGCCGGCGACGCCAGCAGCGAACCCTCCCGCGATCCGGCGCGCAAGCCCATCCGCGGTGGCAACCGCGCCACCCGCAACCAGCCACGGGCGGAAGCCCCGGCCCGTGACGAGGCGCCCCGCCGCTCCGCACCGCGCAGTGAAGAGTCACCCCGCCGCCGCAGCGAAGGCGAACAGCCGCGCCGGGAAGGCAGCGACCATGCCCGTCCGCCGCGGCGCAGCGACGCCCCCGGCAAGCCGGCCTACGGCCGCGATGGTCGTGATAGCCGCAATGACCGGAATGGTGAAGCACCGCGCCGCCCCCGCCGGGAAGACGGCGAACGCCCCTATGGCGACCGGGACC
>JAYRTA010000480.1:0-1757 GCA_041919875.1 Arenimonas sp. | reverse complement strand
CGCATCAGCCGGCACAGGCCGTTGCGGATCAGGTCGGTGGTCTCGCGTTCGCAGTCGCGGACGACGGCTTCGTCGATCATCGCGAGCAGGCGATCGCATCCGGGGAAATCGAGGGCGGACATGGCATCACCGGCGGCTTTCAGGTGGGCGCCAGTCTACCAGCGCCGCCCGGCACCGGTTTGCGCGAGGTCAATCGGCGGCCCAGGGCCACCAGCCACGGCCGGTGCGGGCATAGCGGTCGGCGGCACGTTCGAAACGGTTGCGGTGGCTGATGCCGCCGCAGGCCAGGTACAGCGGCAGGTAGAAGGGGCCGAGCGCCATCGCCTGCAGCACGTGCGCCCGTTCGTGGTCGCCCAGGCGCAGGCGCGGGCCGTCGTGACGGCCGGCCGCGTGGTCGGCATAGGACAGCACCCGCGTCTCGGGCGTGGCCCGCGTCCACAGCACCACCTGGCCCAGGGCCAGCGCGCCGCCCGGGCCCCAGGGCAGGTCGCGCACGTGCAGCGCGCCCTCGGCCAGTACCAGACGCGCACCCGCGAACAGGCCCGCCAGGCCGATCAGCAGGCCGGCCAGGCTGTTGGGCAGGGTCCAGACCAGGCCCAGGGCCTGCGCCAGCCACCGTCCGATGTCCTGCAGGGCGTTGCGGTTCGTCATGCGGTCACATTGTCGCGCGCTGTCGCGTCTGGGTATCTTGCCGCACCCCTTGGAGTAACCGCATGAGCCCGAGCACCCCCTCCGCGCCGCAGGGCATTGCCCTCGGCTTCCGCACTTTCCTGGGCGCCGCCCTGCTGTGCCTGGTCCTTCCGGCCGCCGTGGGGGCCGTGGTCATCCGGCACGACCGGGACGATGCCGACTACCTGGCCCAGGCCGCCGACTACCCGGCACTGGCCGACTTCGCGGGCTCGGGCCATGGCCTGCTGATCGCGCCGCAGTGGGTCGTCACCGCCGCCCACGTGGTGCCGCACTGCCTGGAGAGCGTGGACATCGGCGGCCAGGCGCGCCGGGTCGAGCGCGTGGTGATGCACCCGGGCTACACGCCGCCGTCGGACGCGCTGATCGCGCAGGTGGTGGCCAGCGGCGACCCCACGGCCCTGTGGGCGCTCCTGCACGGCTCGGACGACATCGCCCTGGTCCGCCTGGCCGAGCCGGTGCAGGGCATCGTGCCGCTGGCGCTGCATCGCGGCGACGACGAAGCCGGGCAGATCATCCGGATCGCCGGCAAGGGCGCGACCAGCAACGGCCGGGACGGCCTGTCCCTCGATGCCGCCCAGCGCGGCCTGCTGCGCACGGCCCAGAACCGCGTCACCGGCGCCCACGGGCGCTGGCTCTGGTACCAGTTCGATGCCCCGCCCGCCGGCCTTCCGCTGGAAGGCGTGATGGGCAGCGGCGACAGCGGCGGGCCGGTCCTGATCGAACAGGACGGAGCGCCGCGCCTGGCCGGCCTGGGCTCCTGGACCCGGGCCGCGCCCGGCCTTTCCGGATCGCTCCGCTCCGGCCTCTACGGCCAGGTGCTCTACGCCGTGCGCATCTCGCACCACGCCGGCTGGATCGACGAGGTCACCGCCGGGGACGCGGCCGGGCCGTAACACCCGAACACCGAACGCCACTGCGAGCACCACGGCGCGCCTTCGCCCTTGATGGATCGGCCGGTACCCACCGGCCGGCGCATCGCGTCCTCAGCTTGTGGCGCCCTCGCGCGTCTGGGAACCTTGTCAGGCCGTTGCAGGAACCCCCCATGGACACACCGACGACCGAGCACG
>JAYRTA010000479.1:0-1760 GCA_041919875.1 Arenimonas sp. | reverse complement strand
TTCCAGCCCAATTTCTTCGTGCTTGGCTCGCCCGGCTCCCTGCAGGCGTATTCGGGCAGCTTCATCACCGCGGTGAACGTGCCGCCGACGCGGCCGCGGTTCACCGCCGACCTGGTCGCGGCCTACCCGAACCTGAGCGTGGTGGACGTGGACGCCGTGCTCGACCAGGTGCGCGGCACGGTGGAGCAGGTCTCCACCGTGGTGGAGGCGGTGTTCGGCTTCGCCCTGCTGGCGGGCGTGCTGGTCCTGCTGGCGGCGGTGAGCGCCACCCAGGACGAACGCCTGCTCGAAGGCGGCGTGATGCGCGTGCTGGGTGGCCGGCGCTGGCAACTGCGGCTGGCCCAGGCCTCGGAGTTCGCGGCCCTGGGCCTGATCTCGGGGCTGGTGGCGGCGATCGCCGCGACGGTGCTGGCCGGCGTGGTGGCACGCCAGGTCTTCGAACTGCCCTGGAGCCCGGATCCCTGGCTCGCCGCCACCGGCGCCGGCGCCGGCCTGGTGGCCGCGCTGCTGGCGGGCCTGTGGGCGACGCGCCGGATCGTGGATGCGCCGCCGTCGGTCACGCTGAGGGAATTGCAGGCCTGAGCCGGCTCAGCCCAGCAGCAGCGCGCCAAGGAAGATCGCCAGCATCGCCAGCGCCAGCGCGAGCTTGAGCAGGGCACCAATGATCATGCCGATCCAGGTGCCCAGGCCGATGCGCGCGGCATCCCGGCTGCCCTTGCCATCGGCCATCTCGCCCAGGGCTGCGCCGAGGAACGGCCCCGCCACCAGGCCGGGCAGGCCGAAGAACAGGCCGACCACGCCGCCCAGGCCGGCGCCGACCTGGCCCTTGCGCGAGGCGCCGACGTGGCGCGCGCCGAGGAAGCTGGCCGCGAAGTCCACCGCGATCGACACCAGCACGAGGGCGCCCAGCAGCAGCAGCGTACCGACGCCGATGCGCGCGTAGCCATCGGCCCAGGCGGCCAGCCACATGCCGGCGAACATCACCGGCAGGCCGGGCAGCACGGGCAGCACGGTGCCCAGCAGCCCGATCAGGACCAGCACGGCGGCGACCAGGAACCAGGCGGAGGTGGCGTCCATGGCGCCAGCCTAACAAAGGGTTTGCGCGAAAGAACGACGGCCCGCGCAGGGCGGGCCGTCAGGCTGCGACCGGGATGTATCTCCCCGGCTGGACCACCGGTAGGGGGCGGGCGGGCGGGCGGGGGGGGTAGCGCCCCCCCCCCCTGTCCGGCAGGGGCAGTCCCGCCCGCTCACCGTATCGATCACGTGGATCACGCCGTTGCTCGCGGCGATATCGGTCGCGGTGACGGTGGCGCCGTCGACCTTGACCGTGCCGCCTTCGACGCTGATGTCGGCCGCCTGGCCGTTGACCGTGGTGGCGGTGTCGAGCTTGACCACGTCGGCCGCCTTCACGGTGCCCGGGACCACGTGGTAGGTCAGGATCGCCACCAGCTTGTCCTTGTTCTCGGGCTTGAGCAGGTCCTCGAGCGTGCCGGCCGGCAGCTTGGCGAAGGCGTCGTCGGTCGGCGCGAACACGGTGAACGGGCCCGGGCCCGACAGGGTTTCGACCAGGCCGGCGGCCTTGACCGCGGCGACCAGGGTTTCGAAGTCGGCGTTGCCCGCGGCGACGTCGACGATGGTGCCGGCGGGCTTGGATTCGTGATGGCCGGCCACGGCGGCGCCGGACGCGACGACTGCGAGCAGGGCGGCGGCGAGCGAGGTGCGGATGAGCTTCATCGGAGGGATCCTCGGGTTGGGGGTGG
>JAYRTA010000478.1:0-1760 GCA_041919875.1 Arenimonas sp. | reverse complement strand
CCCCAGCGCACCCAGGCCGGGTCGATCCAGCCCGCGACCCAGGCGCCGATCCAGGCGGCGGCGGCGTGGTTGAGCAGGGTGGCGGCGAGGATGCCGGCGATCACCGGCAGCGCACGCCGGTAGCGGGCGGCCAGGACGAGGGCGAGCAATTGGGTCTTGTCGCCGATTTCGGCGACGGCCACGACCAGGGTGGAGACGAGCAGTGCGTCCAAGGGGAACTCCGGGGCCGGGAACGGGGCGGACGAAGGCCGGCACCCCGCGTCCCGGCCCGGGTGCGCGGCATGCCAGCCTTCGGTCTTGCCCGCGCGGCGGATCGCCTCGCCCGTACACCATGGCGGTCGCCAAGTGTGTTGATGCACGGCGGCCCCGGGAGCCGGGGCCTGGGCTACTCCCCGAAGCCAGGGAAAGCGGTGCGCATCATAGCAGGGGCGCGGCGGCGATGGCCCCGGCGCGTCGTCAGTCGCAACCCGGTTCGTCTCCCGAGGGGCCCACGGTCAGTGGGTGAAGCATCCAGCGAGATGGATCCGGATGACGCCCGGCGAAATATCGCTGCCGCCAGGACCGCGCCTGACGCGCCGCAGCGGCGATTTCCGCGGCGGACGAAGGGACCAGGCCCGTGCGGACGGGGGCGCCCGTGCGAGGGCCCGTCAGCTCGTGGGCCAGGCGCTCGTAGGCCCGCGCGCGGGCAGGATCGTCGGGCACCAGGCCGGTGAGCGGCGTGTCGTCGTTCATGCTGCCGATCCAGAGTTGCATCAGAGCCCAGCGGTCGCCCTGGCGGAACAACTGCTCGAGCATGCGCGGCGCCTCCCGGTGCCAGTCGTCGAAGCGGGGATGACGAATCATCGCGTGGTCGGCCCCGAGCAGGGCATGGGCGTCTATATACCGCCGCATCGCTTCCGCTTCGCCGGCGAGCGCGGCGGCACGCAAGCGGTCCCAGCGCTGGTCGTGCAGCGCCGGGGGCAGCGCACGGCACTGGGCAAGCCGTTCTTTCCGCCATAGGTCGAGCCCGGCGGCCCGGTTGGCGGCTTCGAGGTCGCCGGCGGCGACGAAGGCGTCCTCGAGGCTTCGTAGTCCAAGGGCGCCGGGCTGCCGGCGTTCTTCGGCCTCCAGCGCTTCGCAGCGCAACAGTTCGATTGCGAGGCGGCAGGCGGCGCGGCTGTCGCCGGCATCGGCGCGGGAGGCCAGTTCGCTGGCGATCGCGGGTAGCGGCGCGCCAGCCGGTGGCAAGGGCGTGGCCGGGCGCGTTGCCGGGCGGGTGGGCGCGTCGGTCATGGGCGCCGAGGCCAGGCCGTGTTCCGGCGCATTGTCCTGAGGTGCCGGCATGGCCAGCCACCACCACGCCATCGTGGCCAGGAGAACGACCACGACGCTCCCCGACAGGACGCGACGACCGTCAGCCATCGTGCTTCCCGGCCAGGCAGAAGCCTGGGGATGGTCGCTGGTCCGCACGTCCGCCGAACGGTTCATACAGCGGCGTGATGCGGTCCATCGAGCTGCCGTCGGTGATGCGCCGGCCCCCGAAGTGCTCGCGGTGCCAGCGATTGGCCAGGTCCATGGCGGTCCGCATGTCGTCGCGCCCGATCCGCGGCAGGGGCCGGGTGCTCGGCAGCCACGGTCCGGCGGCGCCCTGCATGCGCACGATCAGGAAGGAGTAGGCCTCCGCCAGCAGCGGATCGTCCTGCACCAGCGCGTTCAGGGGGCCCTGGTCGTTATGGAGGGCGTCGCGCAGCAGATGCGCCGCCTCCGGATGCCCCTGGACG
>JAYRTA010000477.1:0-1768 GCA_041919875.1 Arenimonas sp. | reverse complement strand
AGGAACCGGGGCGCGTTGAGCACCACCACCCGGAGGCAGGCGCCGATCAGGCCGGAGTGCTCCGCCACGCCGATGCCGATCAGCGCGACCAGCACCGTGCCCAGCGGCGCGAAGCCGGTGAAGTTGGTGACCAGCGAGGCCATGATCCGCTGCAGGCCCTCGACGCTGAGCAGGTTGACCGGGGCCACCGGATCGCCCGTCATCGGATGCGCCACGGCCAGGTCGAACTGCGCCGCCACCGCGCTGGCGATCACCACGAGCACCGTCAGGACGAAGAACAGGGTCGCGGGGTGGGGCAGCAGGTTGCCGGCGTATTCGACGATGCCGAGGAAACGATCCACGGCACTTCGTCGGGCGGGGGTGGCCTCGGTCATGGGACGGGGACTCCGGAACGGTCGATCGACAGGAAGGCGGGACTATACCCGGCGCGGCGCCGCGGGCGCGCCGGGCTCAGCGCTTGCGGCCGCCCAGCAGCCCGCCCAGCAGGCCGCGCACGAGCTGGCGGCCCAGACTGGTGGCCACGGTGCGGGTGGCGGATTTCGCGGCGGCTTCGACCGCGCCCTGGCGGCGCTTGGTGCCCCACAGGAACTCATCCATCTTCGAGCGCGGCGCCTCGCTGGCGGGCGCGGCCTTGCCGGGCCGCGGCGCGGAGGGCGCCTCCGCGGCGGTGGCCTGCTCGGCACGGCGCGCCAGCAGCTCGAAGGCCGATTCGCGGTTCACCGCGGTGTCGTAGCGGCCGCCGACCGGGCTGCGCCGGCGCACGGCCTCGCGCTCCTCCGGCGTGATGGCGCCCATCCGGCAGCGCGGCGGGCAGATCAGGGTGCGTTCGACCGGCATCGGCACGCCCTTGTCCATCAGCATGGACGCCAGCGCCTCGCCGGTGGCCAGCTCGCCGATCACCTTGGCGACGTCGAGCGTCGGGTTCTGCACGAAGGTTTCCGCGGCGGTGCGCACGGCCTTCTGGTCGCGCGGCGTGAAGGCGCGCAGCGCGTGCTGCACGCGGTTGCCCAGCTGGCCGAGCACGTCGTCGGGCACGTCGTCGGGCTTCTGCGAGCAGAAGTACACGCCCACGCCCTTGGAGCGGATCAGGCGGACCACCTGTTCCACCCGCTGGCGCAGGGCCGGCGGGCAGTCGTCGAACAGCAGGTGCGCCTCGTCGAAGAAGAACACCAGCTTGGGCACGTCCAGGTCGCCGACCTCGGGCAGGGTTTCGAACAGTTCGCTCAGCAGCCACAGCAGGAAGCTCGAGTACAGGCGCGGGCGCAGGATCAGCTGGTCGGCCGCCAGCAGGCTGATGACGCCGCGGCCGGACATGTCCTGGCGCATCAGGTCCTCGAGCTGCAGGGCCGGTTCGCCGAAAAACAGCTTGCCGCCGTCCTGTTCGAGCCGCAGCAGCGAGCGCTGGATGGCGGCGATGGACTGCGGGCTGACCAGGCCGTACTGCTGCGAGACCTCGGCCCGGGCCTCGGCGACGAAGTTCAGCAGGGCGCGCAGGTCGTCCAGGTCGAGCAACAGCAGGCCCTGGTCGTCGGCCAGCTTGAAGGTGATATCGAGCACGCCGGCCTGCGTGTCGTTGAGCTCCAGCATGCGCGACATCAGCACCGGGCCGACCTCGCTCACGGTGGTGCGGACCGGGTGGCCCAACTTGCCGTACAGGTCCCAGAACACGACGGGGCTGGCTTCGTTGGTGTAGCCCTCGATGCCGATCTGCTGGACGCGGGCGGCGATCTTCTCGTTCGGGGTGCTGGCCACGGCCAGGCCGGCGATG
>JAYRTA010000476.1:0-1770 GCA_041919875.1 Arenimonas sp. | reverse complement strand
GGTTCGTCGAGGATGAGCAGGTCGGGGTCGTGGATGAGCGCGCAGCACAGGCCGAGCTTCTGCTTCATGCCGCCGGAGAGCTTGTTGGCGGGGCGGTCGGCGAAGGCGGCCATGCCGGTCGCGGCGAGCAGCGTGTCGATGCGGCGCGCGCGCTCGGCCGCGGATTGGCCGAACAGGCGGCCGAAGAAGTCGATGTTCTCGAACACCGACAGGGTGGGGTAGAGGTTCTTGCCCAGGCCCTGCGGCATGTAGGCGATGCGCGGGCAGACGCGTGCGCGGTGGCGGGCGTCCGCCATGTCGCCGCCGAGCACCTCGACGGTACCGCGCTGGATCCTGCGCGCGCCGGCGACGAGGCCGAGCCAGGTGGACTTGCCCACGCCGTCGGGGCCGATGAAGCCGACCATGCAGCCGGCGGGGAGGTCGAGCGTGAGCGCGTCGGCGGCACGCGTGTCGCCGTAGCGGTGGTTGACATCGACGAGGCGGACGACCGGTGGCAGGGCGGTTGCGGCGGGTGCGGGCGATGCGCTGTCCGGTCGGGCGGAGGGGGCGTCCGAGGCGCCGGGCAAGGCGGCCTGCGCGCCGTTCGTGCCGTCCCGTCGAGTGCTCACGGCAGCCTCGGCTGCAGCGCAGGCGGCCACTCGCGCTGCGCGTCCAGGCGCAGGTGGGCCATGCCGGGCAGGCCGGTCTTGACCTGTTCGGGGTACCTGGCGAGGAGTTCGGGGTCGATGCGTGCCTTGACGCGGAAGACCATCTTCTGGCGCTCGCTCTGCGTCTCGACGGTCTTGGGCGTGAACTGGGCGACGCTGGCGACGTAGGACACCCTGGCCGGGATCACGAAGGCCTGCGCGGCGTCGAGCACGATGCGCACCTCGCTGCCGAGGGCCACGCGGCCGGCGGCCATCTCGGGCAGGAAGAAGGTCATGTAGACATCGCCGACGTCGACCAGGCTCACCACCTTGCCGCCACCGCCCACCACCTCGCCCGGCTGCACCACGCGGTACTGCACGCGGCCACTGCGCGGGGCGCGCAGCTCGCCGTCGGCGATCTCGGTCTCGAGGCGGGCGACCACCGCCTCTGCGGCGTGGATCGCGGCCTCGGCCTGCTGCACCTGGGCCTCGGCGGCGCGCACGCCGGCGCGGGCGGCGACGATGCGGGCCTCGGCGACGTGGATGCTGGCCTCGGCGGTGCGCGCACGGGCGGCATCGTCGTCGGCCTTCTGCGCGGAAGTGGCACGATCGTTCAGCAGCGCCTGCGAGCGCGCCGCGGTGCGGCGGGCGACGTCGTATTCGGCGCGGCCCTGCACCAGCACCGCCTCGGCCATGGTCACGTCGGCCTGGCGCTGGGCGACCTGGGCGCGCGCGGTCTCGCGGGCGCTGTGGGCGTTGGCGACTTCGGCACGCGCCTGCGCGAGCTGGGCCTGCAGGGACTTGACGTCCATGCGCGCGATCACGTCGTCGCGCGTGACGAAGTCGCCTTCGTTAACCAGGATCGCGTCCACCCGCCCGGGCGCCTTGGCGGCGACATCGACCTCGGTGGCCTCGATGCGGCCGTTGCCGCGCACGAAGCTGCCGTCGTCCGGAGCGGGGCGCAGGAACTGCCAGGCGCCGGCCGCGGCCAGGACGAGGACACCGGCGCCCAACCAGGCCAACCGGCCGGATCGTTTCATGCTCATGAGATTCTCCTCGGGCGGAGCTCTGCGATGTGTTCGTAGTATTTCAACACTTGTTGGATAAGGGGTCAAGCTGGGGTCAGGTCTTTCATTTGCTCATC
>JAYRTA010000475.1:0-1773 GCA_041919875.1 Arenimonas sp. | reverse complement strand
TCTTGCCCATCACCACGGCCACCACGCAGCCCACCACGATGCCCAGCAGCACCGCGATGTTGGCCACGAAGCCGCGGCCGTAGCGCACCAGCAGCAGGATCACCACCAGCACGAAGGCCGCCACCGCCATGGTGTCGAGCGCGCCGTAGCTCGCGTTGTCCACCATCGGGATGGGGCCGGGCAGCTTGGCGAGCTCCACGCCCGCCTCGGCGGCCCTGGCCTTGGCGCCGTCGACCATCTGCACCAGCTTGGGCACATCCACGCCCTGCGCGAGGTGGGCCGGCCCACCCAGCGCCCAGCCGACGCCCACCCGCATCAGGCTGATGCCGATCACCGCGATGATGGTGCCGGTGACCACCGGCGGGAAGAAGCGCAGCAGCCGGCTCATGAAGGGGGCGATGAAGATCGACAGGATGCCCGCGCCGATGATCGCGCCGAAGATCGCCCGCGCGCCCTCGGGGCCGCCCTGCACGTTGGCCATCGCCACCATCGGCCCCACCGCGGCGAAGGTCACGCCCATCATCACCGGCAGCTTGATGCCGAAGTACTTGCCGAAGCCGAGCGACTGGATCAGCGTCACCAGGCCGCAGCAGAACAGGTCGGCGGAGATGAGCAGGGCGACCTGCTCGGGGCCGAGGCCGAGCGCGCGCCCCACGATCAGGGGCACCGCGACCGCGCCGGCGTACATCACCAGCACGTGCTGCATGCCCAACGCGGCGAGCCGCCCGCCGGGCAGTTTCTCGTCGACCGGATGGACCGGGTCGCTTCCGCCTTGCAGTGCGAGGTCGGACATGTTCGTCTCCTTCATGTTTTGTGTGTCTCTTCCGCGCCGTCCCGCCCGGGTGGTCCCGGGTCATCGCGCCGCAGTGCAGGGGTCGGGGGAGGGTGCGCCTCCGGCCGTCGGGGAGGGACGGAGGGCGCGGCCTGGGTCCGGTGCCGACTTGATACGGAGTCTAGGGATTCGCCCTCGCGGCGGGAGTGAGTCCGGCGAATACATCGAATATAAAATTTTATATTTTTGCGGTGCAGCATCACGCGGCGTGCAGGGCACGAGTTGGCATCCGCGCGCGGCGCGGGCCGCGCGGATTCAGCGCAGTGCGCCGGTCAGCAGCAGGTAGCCCGGCAGCCAGGCGGTGCCCACGCCCTGGACGATCGCCATCCACGCGGTCGCGCGCGCGATCGGCCTGTGCAGGGCCAGCAGCAGGAAGAACATCAGCCACAGCACCGCCCACGCCGCCCACGACAGGCCGAGCCACCAGTCCCAGGTGCTGTAGGCGGCGCGCAGGGTGTCGGCCGCGATCGGCAGTGCGGTGATCGCCACGAACAGGCTGAACCAGCCCAGCCCGCGCCCGTCGGCGCCGGTGAGGCGGTTCCAGGCCACCCACAGGTAGGTGAAGGAGAACAGCAGCGAGAAGGCCGCGCCGCGGATCGACGCCGCGTCGGCGTCGGGGCCGAGGGCCAGGCGCAGGCACACCAGCAGGGTGAGTCCGCCGGTGCAGAGGTTGATGATGGTGATCTCGCGGTCGCCGATGCGGCCGAGCATCCACAGGCCGTTGAGGATCAGGACCGCGCCGACGTAGAACAGGGACAGGCCGAGCAGCATGAGGTCTTCCAGGGACGTACGATGGGGCCGCGCAGTGTAGGTGGCCGAGACGCGCGCGCGCAGTGCGGCAGGCTGATGCCGCGCATCAGGGCGCGCACAAGTTGCGCCGCGCCGCTTCCCGCGCATGATCGCGACGTGCGTCGCCCCTACGAAAACCCTTGCGGCTCCGC
>JAYRTA010000474.1:0-1773 GCA_041919875.1 Arenimonas sp. | reverse complement strand
GCTGATGCCGGCCCTCGCGCCCGGCCACCCGCACCCGGCGCTGGCGGCCTTCGGCGCCGCGCTGCTGTTCGCCCTGCACCCGGCCGGCACCGAAGCCGTGACCTATATCAGCGGCCGCTCGATCGTGTTGATGGCACTGCCTTGCCTGGCGGCGCTGTGCCTGCTCGCGCGCACGCCGCGCCCTGGCCTGCTGCTGCAGTCCGGGCTCGGCCTGCTGTTCGCGCTGGCACTGGCGGTGCGGGAAACCGCGGTGGTGTTGCCGCTGGCCGCCGCCGGGCTGATGGCCCTGCGCGGCGACCCGGCCCGCGACATCCTGCACGCACTGCGCGGCATGCTGGCCGTGCTGGCGCTGGCCGGGCTGGCTGCCTGGCTGACCCCGGGCTACCACAGCTTCTTCGGCTGGAGCCTGCAGACCCGCGGTCTCGGCGCGCAGCTGCTCGGCCAGCTCGATGCGCATGCCTACCTGGTGGCGCGACCCTTGCTGGGCCTGCATGCCAACATCGATCCCGACCTGGTCGCGCCCACGGCACCGGCCTGGCGACACGCGGCCCTGGCCGCGGGGGCGGGCGCGCTGGGCCTGCTGGCCTGGCGACAGCGCCGGGCGCGGCCCTGGCTGGGCGCGGGCCTGGCCTGGTACCTGCTGTACCTGCTGCCGAGCAATTCGCTGCTGCCCCGCTTCGATCTCGCCAACGATCGGCACCTGTACCTGTCCCTGCTGGGCCCGGCCCTGCTGGTCGCGGTCCCGCTGTCGGGCCTGCGGCGGCCGGCGCTCGCGGGCGGCGGCCTGCTGGCCCTGGCCCTGGTGCTCGCGACGGCCACGGTCGTCCGCAACCGGGACTACCGCAGCGAACTCGCGCTCTGGCAGGCCACGGTCCGCGACTCGCCGGGCAAGGCCCGGCCCTGGACCAACCTGGGCTACGCCCGCCAGCAGGCCGGCGACCTCGACGGGGCCCGCCAGGCCTACGCCTGCGCCCTGGCGCAGGACCCGGACTATCGGCAGGCCGCCTGGAACCTGGCCGCGCTCGGTGGCCCGGCCCCCGCCGAAGGGCAGGACTGCCCCCTGCCCTGAGCCGCCCCGGGCCCGTGTGGCGCCCGGGCTGAACGGTCTGTTAAGGTCGCCCGAGCGGCCGCCGGCCGCTTTTTCTTGAGCGTGTCCAAGCAACCCGGGGAGGGTTTTCATGTTCGAGCAGTACGCAATCGAGATCGCGCTGGCCTGTGCGGCCCTCGCGATCGTTTATGGCGTGGTCGTCGCGCGCTGGATCGTCGGCCAGCCGGCCGGCAACGAGCGCATGCAGAAGATCGCCGCCGCCGTGCAGGAAGGCGCGGGCGCCTACCTCAGCCGCCAGTACCGCACCATCGCCATCGTCGGCGTGGTCCTGTTCGCGGTGATCGGCTTCGTGCCGGCGCTGGGCTGGCCGACCGCCATCGGCTTCGCCATCGGCGCGGTGCTGTCGGGGGTGGCCGGCTTCATTGGCATGTTCGTCTCGGTGCGCGCCAACGTGCGCACGGCACAGGCGGCCACGGTCGGCCTCAACGAGGCGCTCAACGTCAGCTTCAAGGGCGGCGCCATCACCGGCATGCTGGTGGTCGGCCTGGGCCTGCTGGGCGTGGCGGGGTACTTCTGGTTCGTCGGCGGCGCGGCCACGACGGACGCCGACACCGTCAACCGCGCGCTGCAGCCGATGATCGGCCTGGCCTTCGGCAGCTCGCTGATCTCGATCTTCGCGCGCCTGGGCGGCGGCATCTTCACCAAGGGCGCCGACGTCGGCGCCG
>JAYRTA010000473.1:0-1782 GCA_041919875.1 Arenimonas sp. | reverse complement strand
GTTAACACCCGATATCTATGATCGGGGTGTGGCTTTAGTACCGGACCATCCCCAGCCCGAGCCGATCCCGCGCCACGCGCGCGTCGCCTCCGGCCTCGTCCGGAGAACGCATCAACGCGGAGATCGAGACGTGAACAATCAAGCAAGCGGGCATTCCGCCCCATCGGGTACCCAGGCGCCCCAGCGCCCGGGCGAGTGGCGCAGGTTCCTGCTGCTCGCCTTCGTCGGCCTGCCCATCACCATGGTGCTGGCGATCGCGGCCTACGGATTCGTGGTCTGGTTCCTGCAGATCCTGTTCTTCGGCCCCCCGTCCTGATCCCTCCACGCTGCAACACAGGCCTCGCGGCAGGGCCGCAGGCCCGGGAACCGGACAACAAGCAGGAGCATTGAAATGAAGAATCTACTCAGGTCCTTGCGGGACCTCTTCCTCAAGCCATCGGTTCGGATCGGCCTCGGCGTGCTGGTCACCGGCGGCTTCATCGCCGGCGTCCTGGCCTGGCAAGGCTTCAACACCGCCATGGAAGCCACCAACAAGGAAGAGTTCTGCCTGAGCTGCCACACCATGCACGACAACCTGCTGCCCGAGCTGCAGAAGACGGTGCACTGGAACAACCGCAGCGGCGTGCGCGCGCGCTGCCCGGACTGCCACGTGCCGCACGACTTCACCGACAAGGTGGCGCGCAAGATGCAGGCCAGCCGCGAGGTGCTCGGCCAGCTCCTCGGCACCATCGACACCCGCGAGAAGTTCAAGGAGCACCGCATCGTGCTGGCGCAGCGCGAGTGGAAGCGCTTCGCGGCCAACGGCTCGAAGGAATGCCGTGCCTGCCACGACTACAAGGACATGAACTTCGACAAGATGCGTCCGGCATCGCAGGTGGCGATGCGCAAGGCCGCCGAGCGCAACCAGAGCTGCGTCGACTGCCACAAGGGCGTCGCCCACCAGTTGCCCGAGATGAAGGGCGCGCGCAACCCGGCCTTCGACACCCTGGTGTCCTCCGCCTCCGGACAGAGCGTGGCTACGGGCAAGGACTACTTCCTGGTGGTGCCGCAGGAACTCTTCGCCGACGAAGGTCTGAGCAAGCGCATCGGCTCGGTCGAGGTCGCCACCCAGGTCAAGGTGCTCGAGACCAAGGGCGACGCGCAGCGCGTCGAGTTCGCGCTGTGGCGCAAGAACAAGGGCTATGGTCGCGTCTGGTACAGCCACTTCGGCCTCAACATCACCAGCGCCACCTTCGACAAGGACATCGCGCAGGACACGAGCTTCGTGAAGGTGCTCGACACCCGGGAAGACCCGATGACCGGTCTCGAATGGCAGCAGGTCACCGCCACCGCGTGGATGCGCAAGGGTAGCGTGCTCGACAGCGTCGAACCGGTGTGGTCGATCGCCCGCGCCAGCTACAGCAGCAGCTGCAGCGTGTGCCACCGCCAGCCCGACGAAGCGCACTTCGACGCCAACACCTGGCCGGGCCTGTTCGGCGGCATGGTCGGCTTCACCAGCATGGACGACGACACCGCCCGCGTGGTGCTCAAGTACCTCCAGACCCATTCGTCCGATTTCAGCAAGTCGCATGGCGCCGGTTCGCCCGATGCCGCCCTGCAGACCGCGCGTCCCTGATCAGGAGTTGAACACCATGAACTACTCTCGGCGAGGTTTCCTCAAGGCCATGGCGGCGATGTCGGGCAGCGCGCTGGTCGCGCCCGGCCTGCTCACCGCCGCCCCGGCCCTCGCGGCCGGCGAGGCGGCCGCGGTCGGCGACGACATCAGCACCTGGAAGATCTCCG
>JAYRTA010000472.1:0-1783 GCA_041919875.1 Arenimonas sp. | reverse complement strand
GCGGCCCGGGGTCCGGTGACCCCACCACCCGCCCGTGCCGACGCCGGGCCCCAAGAAGTGATCCATGGACCAGATCGACGAACACGAACAGGGCGAACGCGTTCGCGCCTGGTTGAAGAACAACGGCTCCTCCCTGGTGATGGGCGTGGCCCTTGGCCTCGGCGCCCTCTGGGGCTGGCAGTGGTGGCAGGGCCAGAAGCTGCAGGAACAGGCCGCCGCGACCCGCGACTTCCTGGCCTTCGTCCAGGCCAACGAGGCCGGGGACAGCGAAAAGGCCGACGCCTTCGCCCGATCCCTGCGTGAATCGCATCCGACCTCTCCCTATCCGGCGCTCGTGGCGCTGGGCCTGGCCGCGACCCAGGCCGGGCAGGGCAAGTCCGCGGAAGCGCTGGCGACGCTCGATGCCGTGCCCCGCGAGGGCCTGGACCCCGGGCTGGCCGAGCTCCTGCAACTTCGTGGTGCCCGCGTCCTGATGGCCGACGGCAAGCCCGCCGAGGCCCTGGCGCGCCTGGCGGGCCTTGGCGATGACTCCCGCTTCGCCGCCAGTGTCGCCGAACTTCGCGGCGATGCCGAAATGGCGCAGGGCCGCCGCGATGCCGCGCGCGACGCCTACGAGGCCGCGCTGGCCCGGCTCGACGAAGCCTCGCCCAGCCGTTCGCTGGTGGAAATGAAACTGACCGATGCCGGCGGATCGACCCCCGGCCAGCCGGAGACCTGATCGAATGCGCGCACGAATCCTCCTCCTCGCCGCGCTCGTGGCGGCCACCAGCGGCTGCAGCACGCTTCGCGACGTCTTCAGCAGCAAGGCCAGCAAGGCGATCGAGCCGGCCGAACTGCCCGAGCTCCAGGAGACGCTGGCGATCGAACGCGTGTGGTCCGTGAAGCTGGGCGACGGCCAGTCCCGGCAGGGCCTGCGCCAGAAGCCGGCGATCGAAGGCGACCGTCTCTTCGTCTCCAACGACGAGGGCCGGGTGCTGGCCCTGGATGCCGGCACCGGCAAGGTGCTGTGGGATTCCGAAGCGGTCGCCACCGGGCGGATGGGCAGCGTCTGGAAGTTCTGGCAGCGCCGGACCCTCGAAGGCGGCCTGTCGGGCGGGCCGGGCGTCGGCAATGGCCTGGTGATCGCCGGCGGGCGCAATGGCGAAGTGGTGGCCCTGGACGTCGAATCCGGCACCGAGCGCTGGCGCGCGAAGGTGACGAGCGAAGTCGCCTCGACGCCCCTGGTGGCCGGCGACCGCGTCATCGTGCGCAGCACGGACGGCCGCAGCTTCGGCCTTGATGCCGCCGATGGCACCCGCCGCTGGGTGTTCGACCGCGGCGTGCCCATCCTCAATACGCGCGGGACGTCCTCGCCCGTGTCCGATGGCCAGCTGGTCTATCTTGGCCATGACGATGGCGTGCTGAGCGCGGTCACCATCCAGGAAGGCACCGAAGTCTGGAACCAGCGCGTGGCCGAGCCCGAAGGCCGCAGCGACCTGGACCGCATGGCCGACATCGACGGCGAAATCGCCGTGGGCTATGGCGAGGTCTTCGCCAGCAGCGTCAAGGGCTACACCATGGGCGTCGCCACCCAGAACGGCCAGCCGCTCTGGACCCGGGACGCGGGCGGCTTCGCCGGCGTGACCCTGCTGTCCGACCGGGTCGTGGTCAGCGACGCGACCGGCACCCTGTGGGCGCTCGAGCGCGGCAACGGCACGGCCCTGTGGAAGCAGGACGTGTTCGCGCGCCGCTGGCTGACCACGGCCGCCGTGCAGGGCGACTACCTGGTCGTCGGCGACGTCGA
>JAYRTA010000471.1:0-1798 GCA_041919875.1 Arenimonas sp. | reverse complement strand
CAGGGACCAGTCGATCGGCGCCCGGCCGGCGCCCTGCAGCCAGCGGTTGGCCTTGCCGAAGTGGCCGCAGCCCAGGAAGCCGCGGTGCGCCGACAGCGGCGAGGGATGCGGGGCCCGCAGCACGCAGTGCCGGCGGGCGTCCACGAGCTTGCCCTTGGCCTGGGCGTAGCTGCCCCAGAGCATGAAGACCAGGCCCTCGCGCTCGCGGTCCAGGGCCTGGACGATGGCGTCGGTGAAGCCCTCCCAGCCCTTGCCCTGGTGCGCCCCGGCGCGACCCTCCTCGACCGTGAGCACGGCGTTGAGCAGCAGCACGCCCTGCCGCGCCCAGGGCAGCAGGCAGCCATGGTCCGGCGGCGCGATGCCCAGGTCGGCCTGGATTTCCTTGTAGATGTTGAGCAGGGAGGGCGGCACCGGAACGCCGGGCAGCACCGAGAAGCACAGGCCATGGGCCTGGCCGGGGCCGTGGTAGGGGTCCTGGCCCAGGACCACGACTTTCACCTGGTCGAAAGGCGTGGCGTCGAGCGCCGAGAAGATTCGCGGACCGGGCGGGAAGATGCGCTTGCCGGCCGCCTTCTCCCGACGCAGGAAGGCGGAGAGTTCCTGCATGTCGGGCCGCTGCAGGTAGTCGCCGACGCGCGCGCGCCAGGACGGCTCGAGCCGGATCCGGCCTTCGTCGGCCACGCCTACTTGCCGAGCTTGGCGCGCAGCATCCGGCCCACGCGCAGCTGGAACAGCAGCTTGGTCACCAGCAGGCGTTCCTCGATGGGCTTCTGGACCAGGTCGTTGGCGCCCGCGCGCAGCAGGTCGCTCTGGTTGGCCGGGTTGGCGTCGCCGGTCATCACCAGCACCGGCAGCAGGCCCTTGGCATAGCCGAAATCGTTGCGGATGGACTTGAGCAGGTCGTTGCCGGTCAGCTCGCCCTTGAGGTAGACGTCGGTGAGCACGATGTCCGGGCCGGGCACGCGGCCCTGGGCCTTCATGGTCTCCAGGTGCGCGATCGCGTCCTCGACACCGGTGGCGTGGATCACCGCCAGGCCGTGCTTCTCCAGCATGCGGCGGGTGGCCACCGCCACCACGCGGCTGTCCTCGACGTAGAGCACTTCGCCGCCGGCCTCGGATTCGGGCGCGACATAGCCCTTGATGAAGGTGGCCAGGGCCTGGAAGCCGAGCGACTTGTCGAAGTAGTCGGTGACGTCGTCGCTGATCGAGCGGCTTTCCAGCCGTTCCTGCACGTCGCCGGAGACCACGATGATCGGGATGTAGGCCTGGGGCGTGTGCTCGCGCAGGTAGCGCGCCAGCTCCAGGCCGTCCATGTCGGGCAGCCGCAGCGCGGTGGTGACCAGGTTGACGGCGCCGGCCTGCAGCGCGGCCTTGGCTTCCTCGCCCGACTCGCAGCCGACGAACTCCATGTCGGGCAGGGCCTGGCGCAGCACCCCCTCGATCATCTTGCGCACGACCTTCGAGCCATCCACGACCATGATGCGCGGGTGGGTGGTGTCGAAGCTGCGGAAGGCCGGGCTGCTCATGTCACACGTCCGTGGGACGGGTCTGGCGCAGATGATGCCCGGTTGCGAGCCACGCGCCCAGCCACCCCAGGCCCAAGGCGCCGCCAAGCAGGACCCCGGCCCCGCGCAGGCCCGGGCCGGCCAGGCGGAATTCGCTGCCGTAGCTGGCCACCAGCTCGCCCAGCGGCCCCTGCAGCAGGGCGCCGGAGACCGCCAGCAGTCCCAGGGCCAGGACGCCCGCCGCCAGACCGTACCAGGCGCCCAGGTAGAGGAAGGGCCGGCGCACGAAGGCA
>JAYRTA010000470.1:0-1801 GCA_041919875.1 Arenimonas sp. | reverse complement strand
AAAATGGGGTCAGACGGTATTAACGTTTGAATCCGGCGTTTGAGGCGCTGGCGTGCCGGGACACAACACCCGATTGAAACGTTAATACCGTCTGACCCCATTTTCGCTGGAAGCGAAGCGGGACAGGGCGGCGGCGACGGCGCGCGGCTGGGCCATCATCGGCATGTGGCCGCAGCCCTCGAGGATGACTGCCTCGCTGTGCGGCAGGCCGGCCTGGAAGGTCTCCACGGCGCTCACGTCGATCACCTTGTCGTCGCGGCACCACAGCAGCAGGGTCGGCGCGTCGATGCCGGGCAGCAGGGTCTCGAGCAGCAGGGATTCGGGCCCTCGGCCGATGGCCTCGAGGATGGTCTGTTCGAAGGCGGCGTCGGCGCGGCGGCGGCGCACCAGGGCCTCGTCCGCCGGCCAGGGCACGAAGGGCGGGTCGGCGAAGACGATGTTGAGGAAGCGTCGCAGCTCGGCCCGGTTGGTGACCTGGTAGGGGTTCTGGCCGGCAAGCACGGCGTTGGCGAAGGCGTTCTCGCGGAAGCGCACGCCGGCCGCCGACATCAGCGTCAGCCGCGGCGCCAGGCCCGGGTGGCGCGCCGCCATCAGGCCGACGACTTGGCCGCCCATCGAGTGCCCGACCACCATCGCCGGCGGCGTGGGCAGCGTGCGCAGGAATTCGGCCAGGCGGTCGGCCTGGGCCACCGGCCCGTAATCCTGGCCGTCGTGGCGTTCGCTGTCGCCCCAGCCGGGCAGGTCGGGCGCGACCACGTGCCAGTCCTCGGCCAGTTCGCGCATCAGCAGCAGCCAGTTCTCCTTGCTGCCCACGAAGCCGTGCACCAGCACCAGGGTGGGCCGCGCCGGATCGCCCGCCTCCACCACCGCCAGGCGATGGCCGGCCACGTCCACGTGGCGCTCGCTGGCGCCGGCCAGCCAGCGCTGGCGCGCGAACTCGGCCTTGAGCACCTGCTCGGGCGCGGCGTTGGCCAGCACCACCACGCCGGCCACGGCGCCGACCGCGCCGGCCAGCGTCATCGCCAGCCGGCGACGCGGTTTCGGGCGTCCGGCGCCGGGCACCGGGTTACTTCTTGTCCTGTGCCGCCTGGGCCTTGGCCAGGACCGCTTCGACCGAGCCGCTGGTGATCGGGTGGTAGCCCGGCCGCGCCATGCGGAAGACCTGGGTGGCGAAGGCCAGGCCGTCGGGCGTGGCGGCCAGGGCCTCGTAGGTCGGCATGATCAGCTTGCGGCGGCCGATCTTGCGCAGGAACAGGCTCATCGCCGGGCGCGCCTCGAAGTATTCGCTGCGCTCGCTCAGCGGGTACCAGCGCTGGGCGATCTCGCCGTTGCCGGTGCCGGTGAAGCGGAAGGCCTGGTCGAGCTCGACCATGCGCTCGCCGGGCAGCGAAGGCGGCAGGCCTTCGAGGAAGTACACCCACTCCTGCGTGGTCCAGGCGGCGGTGGGCAGGTCGCGCGCGGCGGTGCGGCGCTTGAGCCAGGCCTCGCGGGCAGCGTCCACGGCATCGAAGCGCGGCGAGGCGGTCTGCGGCGCGAAGGCCGGGATGCCCGGCTCGCTCATCCAGGCCATCACCTCGGCCTCGGTGACGGCGCCGGGCTTCTTCGCCATCAGCTCGCTGCGCAGGAAGGCCAGGAACTGCTCGCTGGTGGCGCTCTGGAACGCGTGCTGGTCGAACCAGGCGCGCAGGAAGGGATCGAACAGCTCGCGGCCGAAGCGCAGTTCGAGGAACTGCAGGAACCACGCGCCCTTGTCGTAGGCGACCGCGCCCAGCGCGTCCTCCGGGTCGGAGCCCACGCGCGC
>JAYRTA010000469.1:0-1808 GCA_041919875.1 Arenimonas sp. | reverse complement strand
AGGCCAGGTCGGCGTCCTTGCGCGCCGCGTCGCTCAGGCCCAGGGCGTCGTCGAGCGTGATGCCCAGGGTCATCGGGATCAGCTTGGCGATGCCGTCCACGAAGCCGTAGGGATGGCCCAGCACGCGGCCGCAGTCGCGCACCACCGCCTTGGCGGCCATGGTGCCGTAGGTGATGATCTGGCTGACCTTTTCGCGGCCGTACTTGCGGGCGACGTAGTCGATGACCTCGTCGCGCCGGTCCATGCAGAAGTCGATGTCGAAGTCGGGCATCGACACGCGTTCGGGGTTGAGGAATCGCTCGAACAGCAGGTCGTAGCGGATCGGGTCGAGGTCGGTGATCTGCAGTGCATAGGCCACCAGCGAGCCGGCGCCGGAGCCGCGGCCGGGCCCGACCGGGATCTGGTTGCGCTTGGACCACTGGATGAAGTCGGCCACGATCAGGAAGTAGCCGGGGAAGCCCATCTTGCAGATCACGTCCAGCTCGACGTCCAGGCGGGCGCGGTAGGACGCCGCGTCGTGGCCCGGTGCCGGATCGATCTTCGCCAGCCGGCCGTCGAGGCCGCGGTGGGCTTCCTCGCGGATCCAGCTGTCGAGCGTGTGGCCGTCGGGCACCGGGAAGTCGGGCAGGTAGTACTTGCCCAGGCTGAGCTCGAGGTTGCAGCGCATCGCCAGCTCGACCGTGTTCTCGAGCGCCTCGGGCAGGTCGGCGAACAGCGCGCACATCTCGTCGGGCGACTTGAGGTACTGCTCGGGCGAGTAGTCGCGCGGCCGCTTGGGGTCGTCGAGCACGCGCCCGGTGGCGATGCACACGCGCGCCTCGTGCGCTTCGAAATCCTCGCGGGCCAGGAAGCGGACGTCGTTGCTGGCCAGCAGCGGCAGGTCCAGCTCGCCGGCCAGGGCGACGGCGGCCGCGTTGAAGGCGTCCTCGCCCTCGCGGCCGGTGCGCGTCAGCTCCAGGTACAGGCGGTCGGGGAAGGCGCGGGCGAGCTCATCCAGCAGCTGGCGCGCGGCCTCCGTGCGCCCGGCCGCCAGGGCGCGCCCGGCCGGGCTGTGCCGCCCCGCCAGCGCCACGAGGCCTTCGCTGTCGGCGTACAGCCAGTCGGGTTCGATCGCCACGTGGTCGCCGGCATGGCCGTCGAGGAAGGCCCGGCTGATCAGCCTCGAGAGCGCCAGGTAGCCGCGGCGGTCCAGGCACAGCAGGGTCAGGCGCGCGGGCGGCTGCTCGCCCTGGCGGATCCACAGGTCGGCGCCGGCGATGGGCTTGATGCCGCCCGGTTCGGCGGCCTTGTAGAACTTCACCAGCGCGAACAGGTTCGACTGGTCGGTCACCGCCACCGCCGGCAGGCCCAGCGCGGCGCAGCGCGACACCAGCTCCGGGACGCGGATGCTGGAATCGGTGAGCGAATACTCGCTGTGCAGGTGGAGATGGACGAAACGGGGCGTCGTCATGCCGGGTGCCAGGGGCCGGCCGGCAGTTTACCCCGAGGGTGGGGGCGGACAAGGCTTGACAGTCCCTGTTGCCAGAGGCCCTGCCGCCCCCCGTTGGAGACGGTGTCAGACGACGCGCAGCAGACCCGGCGGATCCCCGCCGCCGGCATAGCGCCGGGCCCGGACGTCGCGGCGGCGCATCCGCAGGGCGGCCTCGGCCAGGCAGGCGTTTTCCCAGGCCTGGCGGCGTTCGGCGGGCGTGCCGCGCGGCTGCTCGTGGGCCCGGAAGCGGCAGAAGTCGCCGTAGTCGCGCGCTTCGCCGGCGAACGCGTCCCAGCACAGTTCCACCAGCAGGGCGGCGTCGAGCTGGCCGAGCAGG
>JAYRTA010000468.1:0-1808 GCA_041919875.1 Arenimonas sp. | reverse complement strand
GTGCCGACCCAGCCGGTTGAACCCGAGGACCTGCCTGAGGACGCTGCAGCAGCCCCGGCCGCGCCTACCGCGCCTACCGCGCCTACCGCGCCGACACCGACAGCCGCTGCCGACCCGTGGGCCCCCTTGCTGCAGGCCGGTTTGCAGCTGCTGCAAGACCTGGGCAGTGGCGCGGCGTCAGGCCGTCTCAAGGTCGACGAGGAGAACGGCCAGCGTTTTGTACGCCTGCCCCTGCCCGAACCGGCGGCGCTGCAAAAGCTGGCGGAAGGCCTGGGGGAGCTGCTGCAGTCGCTGCGGCGCTGAAGGTCCAGCTGACGCCTAGCGAAACAGCGCCAGGCGCGCCTGGCATTCGGGCGGCAGGCCGCTCTGCAGTTGGTCGCCCACCGCGGCCACGAACTGGCGTTGCTTGCCTTCGGGCTTCATGCGCTGGATCAGGCGGCAGAAGGTCTGCGCGGCGCTTTCGCCCTGCTGGCTGCGCAGCGCGGGGTCGGCACCCAGGCGCAGCAGCAGCAGCGCGGCCGGCCAGGCCTGCTGCACCATGGCCGCCTGCAGCAGCGGGTAGCCGCCCCAGACCTGTTTCACATCGGCGCCGGCGCGCGTGAGCAGCGGCAGGATCTGCGCCACCACGGGCGAGGAAAGGGCGACGTAAAGCACCGGCTTGCCGTTCTCGCCCGGCAGCTTGGGGTCGGCCTGGTGGCGCAGCAGGGCCTCGGTGAAATCGGCGCCGGGCTGCTGCACCGCGTAGTGCAGCGGCGTGTTGCCGTTGGGGGCCTTGGCGTTCGGGTCGGCGCCGGCGGCCAGCAGCAGCTCGGCCACCTCGGCGGTCTTGGCGGCAAACACGAAGTGCAGCGGGCGGATGCCGCCGTTGCCGGCGGCGTTGGGGTCCTGCCCGGCCGCCAGGGCCTTGCGCACCTCGGCCGCCTGGCCGTTCTGGATGTGGTCGACGAACTGCGCCGTGGCGGCGTCCGGGAAGTACTTGCGGCTGTCGAGCGGGGTCATGGCAAAGCTTTCGGTGAAGGCGGCGAGTCCGGCGAAGGCGCAGAGGAGGCGGCGGCGTGCGGGCAGGGCGGCATCAGGCACTCAGGGCCGCCATGTCCTCGGTCTTCTGCTGCTCGATGCCATTGACCACGCTGGTGATCGAGTGCTGGCCCATCGGGTTCAGGCCCGAGATGGTTTCGCCGGCGTCGTTGATGGCCGGCACCTCGTGGATCGGTCCGATGGCGGGCGGCATCATGTCGCCGTGCCTGGCCACGTTCTGCAGCGCGCGCGGGAAGGACTTGAAGGCCTTGTCGGCATAGTCCGCCAGCTCAGCCGGCAGCGCCGGGCCGCCGAGGAACTGGCTCAGCGCGTCGCCCAGCTTCATGCCGGCGCCCAGCGGCGTGGCGATGACGCCGGCCAGCGCGCCCACCGCCACCTGGGTGGCGGGCGAGTTCTGCACGCCGGTGAGCGGGTCGCCGGTGGTGCGGAACTGGGTGAAGGTGGGGCTGCTGTCGTAGGCGTCTGCCGTGTCGGGGTGCAGGCCGGCGGCGTTGAACATGCTGCCGCCCAGCCCGCCCGCCATGCCGGCGGCCTGGGCCTTGCCACCGCCCAGGGAATGGCCGGTGACCTGGGTGCCGGGGCCGTAGGCAGCCGCCATCGAATCGCCCACCCGCATGGCGGCACCGTACTGCGCGGTGGGCAGGCCCATGGCCTGGTCGTGGTCGACGACGGCGTCCTCCAGGTCGGCGGTGCCGCGGAAGGAGATCACGGTCTGCGCACCACCAGGCCAATCGTCAGGGGTGCGGTAGACCACCGCACGGGCGTCCTCC
>JAYRTA010000467.1:0-1812 GCA_041919875.1 Arenimonas sp. | reverse complement strand
CCGCGTGGTGACCTACACCTGGTCCGACGTGGACGACCAGCCCGCCGGCGTGGTGCAGATCGCCCACGGGCTGGCCGAACACGGCGAGCGCTACGACCGCTTTGCACGCGCGCTGAACGCGGCCGGCTTCGTGGTCCACGCGGTCGACCACCGCGGGCACGGGCGCACCGCCAACGGGCGGCTGGGCGACTTCGGCGCCGCCGGGTTCGGCGGCCTGATTGCCGACGTGGCCCAGTTCGGCGCCGCGCTGCGCGCGCGGCACGGCGGCCTGCCGGTGTTCCTGTTCGGGCACTCGATGGGCTCCTTCGCCGCGCAGGCGGCCCTGCTCGACCACTCGTCCACCTGGTCGGGCGCGGTGCTGTCCGGCTCGACCGCGCTGGACGCGTTCGCCGCCGCCATGGCCAACGCCCCGGCCGACGCGCCCGCCGGGCTGGAGGCTTTCAACGCCGGCTTCGAACACCGCACGGGCTACGAATGGCTGTCCCGCGATCCCGCCGAGGTGGACGCCTACGTGGCCAACCCCTGGTGCGGCTGGGATGTGCCGGCCGATGTGATTCCCGCCCTGTTCGAGCCCGCGCCCCGGGTGGCCGACCCGGCGCGGCTGGCCGGCATCCGCCGCGACCTGCCGGTGCTGATCGCTTCGGGCGATGCCGACCCGCTGGCCGGTGGCGGCGCGCTGATCCAGCTGCTGGGCCAGCGCTACCGCGACGCGGGCCTGGCCGACGTGACGGTCAAGCTCTACCCCGGTGGCCGTCACGAAATCCTGAACGAGACCAACCGCGACGAGGTGACCGCCGACATCGTGGCCTGGCTGCGCGCGCACGCGGGGTAGGGGCCACGCCGATTCACGGCGCCAGCAACGGCAACAAGGCCCGCTGCCCCACCGGCGTCACCACCACATCCCGCCCCGCCCCCCGCCGCACCCAGCCCTGCGCCACCAGGTGCTGGTGCAGCGCGTCGGCCAGTTCGCCCGCCAGGTGGTCGCGCCGCTCGGACCAGTCAAGGCAGGGATAGGCGTAGCGCCGCTTCCTGCCGGGCTCCGGCGGCTCGAAGCCCAGGCGCTGGCACCAGGCGCGGCCGCTGTCGGTGAGCGTGTAGCCGCTGCTCACCGGCTGCAGTCCGTCGGCTGCCATCAGGCCGCGGAACAGCCGGATGCCCAGCCGCCCCGCGAGGTGTCCGTAGCAGCAGCGCGCCTCGCGCAGGCGCGCCCGTTCGGGCGAGGCCCACTGCTGCTCGTGCTCGCCTCGCTCGGCCACCACGGCCAGGGCTTCGAGCGCGTGGGCCACGTCGGCGTCGGCGAGGCGGTAGTAACGGTGCCGGCCGCGCGGTTCGCAGACCACGAAGTGGGCTTCGAGCAACTGGGCGAGGTGGCCGCTGGCGGTGGCGGGTGTCACGGACGCGGCGCGGGCGAGCTCACTGGCGCTGGCGCATTCGCCGCTGAGCAGGTAGGCCAGCATGCGCGAGCGCGCCGGGTCGGCGACCATGGCGGCCACGCGGGCGAGGCGGGGTTCGTGCGGTGTGCGGGTCATGGCCCTCAGCGTAGCGCAGCCCGCGAGTCGGCGGGCGCCTGCGCGCGATCGTGCAGGCCGTAGTCGCGCAACACCTCAGCCACGCGCAGACGGTAGTCCGCGAAGACATCCGTCCGGCCGGCCTGCTGCGCGGTGCGGTGGTGTTCCTGGCCGCGCCACGCGCGCACGGCCGCCTCGTCGCGCCAGAAGCTCAACGACAGGTAGCGGCCCGGCCGGGTCAGGCTCTCAAAGCGCTCCACCGAGATGAAGCCGTCGATGGCTTCCAGCTCGGGCCGCAGGCTGA
>JAYRTA010000466.1:0-1820 GCA_041919875.1 Arenimonas sp. | reverse complement strand
CGGCGCGATCGAATCGGACGCCGCCACGCTCGAGGACGTGATCGCCGAGATGCTGGTGGCCACCACGTCCGAACGCCAGGGCCGGGTGATCGACCACGACCCCTCGGCCTCGATGGAGAAGAAGAAGCAGGAGGGCTACTTCTGATGTCCGTCGCCGACTACCTGGCCCGCCACGAGGCCAAGCCGCGCCTGCGCTTCATCACCTGCGGCAGCGTCGACGACGGCAAGAGCACGCTGATCGGCCGCCTGCTGCACGACAGCCAGCGCCTGCTCGACGACCAGCTGCGCGCGCTCGCCGCCGACAGCCGCCGGCACGGCACCCAGGGCGAAGCCATCGACTTCGCCCTGCTGGTGGACGGCCTGGCCGCCGAGCGCGAGCAGGGCATCACCATCGATGTCGCCTACCGCTACTTCGCCACCGACAAGCGCAGCTTCATCGTCGCCGACTGCCCCGGCCACGAGCAGTACACCCGCAACATGGCCACCGGCGCCTCCACCGCCGACCTGGCCGTGGTGCTGGTGGACGCGCGCAAGGGCCTGCTGGCGCAGACCCGCCGGCACAGCTACATCGTTTCCCTGCTGGGCATCGGCCAGGTGCTGCTGGCGGTGAACAAGATGGACCTGGTGGGCCACGACCCGGCCGTGTTCGAGGCCATCGCCGCCGAGTACGCGGCGCTGGCGAAGGAGCTCGGCATCGCCCGGGTCTTGCCGATCCCGCTCTCGGCCCTGCACGGCGACCACCTCGTGCACCGCTCCGCGGCCATGCCCTGGTACACCGGCCCGACCCTGCTCGAGGCCCTGGAAGCGGCCGAGCCCGCCGACGCGCGCCGCGACGGGCCGCTGCGCCTGCCGGTGCAGTGGGTCAACCGCCCCGACGCCGATTTCCGCGGCTTCGCCGGCACCGTCGCCGCCGGCCGCGTGACGCCGGGCGACGAGGTGGTGGTGCTGCCCGCCGGCCGCCGCAGCCGCGTCGCGCGCGTGCTCGGGCCCGATGGCGACGTGCCGCTGGCCGCCGCCGGCGACGCCGTCACGATCACGCTCGCCGACGAGGTGGACGCCAGCCGCGGCGACCTGATCGCCGCCGCCGGCGACCCGCCGGAAATGGCCGACCAGTTCGGCGCCCACCTGATCTGGATGGGCGACAAGCCGCTCTATCCGGGCCGTCCCTACTGGCTGCAGCTGGGCACGCGCCGGGTGACCGCGCAGGTCACCGAGATCCGGCACAAGGTGGACGTGAACACCCAGGCCCACCTGGCCGCCAAGCACCTCGAGCTCAACGGGATCGCCAGCGTCAAGCTCAGCCTGGACCAGCCGCTGCCGTTCGAGCCTTACGCCCGCGACCGCGCCCTCGGCGGCTTCATCCTGGTCGACCGCGAGGACCACGGCACGGTCGCGGCCGGCATGATCGACCACGCGCTGCGCCGCGCGGCCAACATCCACTGGCAGCACCTGGACGTGGACCGCACCGCCCGCGCCCGCATCAAGGGCCAGCGCCCGCGCGTGCTCTGGTTCACCGGCCTCTCCGGCGCCGGCAAGTCCACCATCGCCAACCTGGTCGAGAAGCGCCTTCACGCCGAAGGCTTCCACACCTTCATCCTCGATGGCGACAACGTGCGCCACGGACTCAACCGCGACCTGGGCTTCACCGCCCAGGACCGCGTCGAGAACATCCGTCGCGTGGCCGAGGTGGCCCGCCTGATGGCCGACGCCGGCCTGATCGTGCTGGTGAGCTTCATCTCGCCCTTCCGCGCCGAGCGGCGGCTGGCGCGGGAACGCTTCCCCGAGGGCGAGTTCGTCGAGGTCTGGGTGAAGGCGGCGCT
>JAYRTA010000465.1:0-1820 GCA_041919875.1 Arenimonas sp. | reverse complement strand
CCAGGCCAAAGGTCTTGCGGACGATGGCCACCAACTCGTCATGGATTGGACTGTCCGGATTGGCCCGGTAGTGCTTCTGGTTGCCAGACTTCTCGACGGTGAGCAGGCCGCTGCCCGCCAATCGGGCCAGTTCCCGCTGGACTGCGCCGCTGCCGGCACCGGTCGTCTGCTTGAGTTCGCTCACCGTGAAACGTCGCCCGGGCTGCCCGAACAGGCAACCCAGGACACGTTGCTGGGTCTGGGTGAACAGCGCGTCCGACAGATTGGCCCTGGCGTAAAGCGCTGCCGCTTCACTGATCCGGGAGGAAGGATTAATGCCCATATCGGGCACGATAGTGCCCTTTTTGGGCATTTTCAAGCCCGCCCGGCAACCCCGCCGCCCTCACGCCACGCGGGTGGATTCGAGGAAGTCCTGGGCGAAGCGCTGCAGCACGCCGCCGGCGTCGTAGATCGAGACTTCCTCGTCGGAGTCGAGGCGGCAGCGCACGGGCACCTCGATCCGCTCGCCGTTGCGGCGGTTCACCACGAGGGTGAGCGTGGCGCGCGGCGAACGCTCGCCGAGCACGTCGTAGGTTTCGGTGCCGTCCAGGCCCAGCGTCTTGCGCGTGGTGCCCGGCAGGAACTCCAGCGGCAGCACGCCCATGCCGATCAGGTTGGTGCGGTGGATGCGCTCGAAGCCCTCGGCCACGATCGCCTCCACGCCGGCCAGGCGCACGCCCTTGGCGGCCCAGTCGCGGCTCGAACCCTGGCCGTAGTCGGCGCCGGCGATGATGACCAGCGGCTGGCCGCGGTCCATGTAGGTTTCGATGGCCTCCCACATGCGCATCACCTGGCCTTCCGGCTCCACGCGCGCCAGCGAGCCCTTCTTCGCCGCGCCGTCCACCACCGCCATTTCGTTGAGCAGCGTGGGGTTGGCGAAGGTGGCGCGCTGCGCGGTCAGGTGGTCGCCGCGGTGCGTGGCGTAGGAATTGAAGTCCTCTTCGGGCAGGCCCATCTTCGCCAGGTATTCGCCGGCGGCGCTGTCGGCGAGGATGGCGTTCGAGGGCGAGAGGTGGTCGGTGGTGATGTTGTCGCCCAGCAGCGCGAGCGGGCGCAGGCCCTGCAGCGTGCGCGGCTTGGCCAGCGCGCCTTCCCAGTAGGGTGGGCGGCGGATGTAGGTGCTCATCCCGCGCCAGTCGTACAGCGGGCTCACCTTGGCCGCGCTCTCGACCGACAGCTTGAACATCGGCTCGTAGACCGCGCGGAATTGCTCCGGCTTCACCGCCGCCTTCACGATCGCGTCGATCTCGGCATCGCTCGGCCACAGGTCCTTGAGCAGGATCGGCGTGCCGTCGGCGCGGTGGCCCAGTGCATCTCGCTCGATGTCGAAGCGGATGGTGCCGGCGATGGCATAGGCCACCACCAGCGGGGGCGAGGCCAGGAAGGCCTGCCTGGCGTAGGGATGGATGCGGCCGTCGAAGTTGCGGTTGCCGCTGAGCACGGCCGTCGCGTACAGGTCGCGGTCGATGATTTCCTGCTGGATCGCCGGGTCCAGCGCGCCGCTCATGCCGTTGCAGGTGGTGCAGGCGAAGGCGACGATGCCGAAGCCCAGCTGCTCGAGCTCGGTTTTCAGGCCGGCTTCCTCGAGGTAGAGCGCCACGGCCTTGGAGCCCGGCGCCAGCGAGCTCTTCACCCAGGGCTTGCGCACCAGCCCCAGCGCATTGGCCTTCTTCGCCAGCAGGCCGGCGGCGATGACGTTGCGCGGGTTGGAGGTGTTGGTGCACGAGGTGATGGCGGCGATGATCACCGCGCCGTCGGGCATCAGGCCCTCGGCTTCCTGC
>JAYRTA010000464.1:0-1834 GCA_041919875.1 Arenimonas sp. | reverse complement strand
AAAGCACGCGACTGAAGTCGGCCCGGGCCAGGTCGCCCGGGGCGATGAAGAAACCGCCCACGCCCGAATCGCCCCACATCATCTGGTCGTCGGAATCGAGCTGGAGCAGCAGTTCGAAGCGGTCGCTCCGGCGCGGATCCTCCTGGGTGAAGCTGGGATAGCCGCCCAGCTTGTGCCCGGCGCCGTCGAGCGTGGCATACACATCGTTGTAGAGCTGGTCGGACTGCGCCCGGGACAGCCCGCGCTCGCGCGACCAGGCGTCGAATGCAGCGAAGGCATCGCCACCCATCAGCGCATGGAAGCGGTGGTCGGCCGCGGACAGCGGTTCGCTGTCGAGCTGGAAGCGCATGCGCCTGGGCACGCGCGGGTCATGCGGCGAATAGTCGTCGGCGCGCTTGATCGGCGGCGACAGCGGCTCGGATGGCCCGCTGATGTCGGGCCAGTACACCACCCGGAAGCCGCGCTGCTCGGCCAGGCCGTCTTCCCCGCCCGGCCCGTCGAACCCGGCGCCGTAGTAGTCATCGAGCGCGATGAAGAACTGCAGCAGGCCGGTCCGCGGGTAGCCCGGCATGTCCGGCAGCTCGGCGAAGTTGAGCTGCGCCAGCAGCACCAGGGTCATGCCCTGGTCGCTGGTCGGCGCGGGCTGGCCGGCGGGCCACCAGGCCCGGCCGCCGACCTTGCTCACGGTGGCATCGTCCGTGGCCATGGCTTCAAGCGCGATGCGCGCTACCGGACGTCGGGTTTTCTCAAGCGCGGCGCGGTAGGGCGCGAGCGCCGCCTCCACCTGCTCCGGCGGCGTGGTCTCGGGTACCGACGGCGGTGGACGCACCATCGGCGCCGCCTGCGCCCGCCCCTGCCACCACAGGCCCACGCCCAGCACGGCGGCCACCACGACCGCCATCAGCAACCATTTCATGCGCCCGCTCCCGGCCTCAGGCCTTGTCGTCCTTGCGGCCGGCGAACTTCTCGATCAGCTTCTTGCCCTCGGGCGACTGCGCCAGGCCCTCGAGCATCGAGGCGATGGCGGTGCCGCCGTCGGCGCTGAACAGGTCCATCACGCCCGAGAGGCCCTTGGCCGGCGTGCCGGCGTTGGAGATCACCTTCACGTCGGCGGACTTGAGTGCCTCGGCCTGGGCGATGCCCACCGCCTGCGCGGCCTCGATGTTGCGGATGCCCAGCAGGTAGTTCTGGTAGCCCTGGTCGCTGCCGATCTTCTCGGCAAGCTTGATCTGCGCATCCACCGGCGCCATCAGGATCGCCGTTTCGGCCGAGCCCTTGGCGTGGCCCTCGGCGGCGATGCCCTCGGCATTGCGCTTGGCGGCCTCGAGTTGGCCTTCGGCGGTGAGCACGGTCTGCGCCTTCTGGCCTTCGGCGGACACGATCGACACCTGCTTGTTGGCCTCGGCGCCCACCACCGCCACCTGCTTGGCCGCGTCGGCCTGCACGATGGCCACGTCCTTGGCCTGGGCCGCGGCGATCACCGCCGCCTCGCGGGCGATTTCGGCGCCGCGCACGGTCTTGACCTGCACCACGTCCATTTCCTTGGCCGCGGTTTCGCGCTGCTGCACCTTCACCAGCTGGGCCGACTGTTCGTTGGCCACGCCCACCTTCTGGTCCTTCTCGGCGGTGCGCAGGCCGACCTGCTCGGCGGCCTGCTGGCGCGACATCTCGATCTCGCGCTTGGCGGCGATCTCGGCCATCTCGGCCTGGCGCATGTTGTCGGCCACCACCAGGCGCGACTCGCGGGCGATGCCCGAGGTGCGCTTGGCCATGATGTTCTGGATCACGTCGCTCTCGCGGGCGTCGCGGATGTCCATCAGCTCGATGTTCTTGA
>JAYRTA010000463.1:0-1843 GCA_041919875.1 Arenimonas sp. | reverse complement strand
GGCTCGACCAAGGTCGGGCGCCGGGTCGGCGAGCGCGTCGCGCGCCGCATGGGCCGCAGCCTGCTCGAGCTCGGCGGCAACAACGCGATCATCGTCGACCCGTCGGCGGACCTGAAGCTCGCCATCCCGGCCATCGTCTTCGGCGCGGTCGGCACCGCCGGCCAGCGCTGCACCACCACCCGCCGCCTGTTCGTGCACGAATCCATCTACGACGAGGTGCTGGCCAAGCTGGTCACCGCCTACAAGCAGGTCGAGAAGAAGATCGGCGACCCGACCGACCCGGCCAACCTGATGGGCCCGCTCAACAGCCGCGACGGCGTGCAGGCCTACCTCGACGCGATCGCCCAGGCCAAGGCCGCCGGCGGCACCATCGAGACCGGCGGCACCGCGCTCGACCGCCCCGGCAACTACGTGCTGCCGGCCATCGTCACCGGCCTGCGCAACAGCGACGCCATCGTCCAGCACGAGACCTTCGCGCCGATCCTGTACGTGATGAAGTACACGACGCTCGAGCAGGCCATCGACCTGCAGAACGACGTGCCCCAGGGCCTGAGCTCGTCCATCTTCACCACCAACCTCAAGGCCGCCGAGGCCTTCCTGTCCGCGGCCGGCAGCGACTGCGGCATCGCCAACGTCAACATCGGCACCTCGGGCGCCGAGATCGGTGGCGCCTTCGGCGGCGAGAAGGAGACCGGCGGCGGCCGCGAATCCGGTTCCGATGCCTGGAAGGCCTACATGCGCCGCCAGACCAACACCATCAACTACTCGGACGCGCTGCCGCTCGCCCAGGGCATCAAGTTCGACCTCTGAGGACCGCGCCATGGACAACGCCCCGCGCCCGACCAGTGGCCTGGCCGTCGCCAGCCTGGTCGGCGGCATCCTCGGCTGGACCCTGATGCCGGTCATCGGCAGCCTGGTCGGCATCATCTGCGGCCACATGGCCCGGGCCGAGATCCGGCGCGACCCGCGCATCGAAGGGGATGGCATGGCGATCGCCGGCCTGGTCCTGGGGTGGGTCAGCATCGCGCTCTCGGTGCTGACCCTGCTGGCGATCATCTTCATCTTCGGTGGCCTGGCGGTGTTCCTCGCCGGACTCGGACTCGCCAACGCCTGAGCCATGTACGGACTCGCCCGCCCCTTCCTGTTCCACCTGGATGCCGAACGGGCCCACGGGCTCGGGCTGGCGGCGCTCGAGGCCGCCTACCGCACCGGCCTCAATCCGCTCGTCTCGGGGCGGGCCAAGCCCCTGCCCACCCGCATCCTGGGCCTGCAGTTCCCCAACCCGGTCGGCTGCGCCGCCGGCCTGGACAAGAACGGCGCGCATGTCGACGCCCTGCTCGGCCTGGGCTTCGGCTTCGTGGAAGTGGGCACCACCACGCCGCGGCCGCAGGAAGGCAATCCGCGGCCGCGCATGTTCCGGCTGCCCGAGCACGGGGCCGTGATCAATCGCCTGGGCTTCAACAACGAGGGCGTGGACGCGCTGGTGCGCAACGTCGCCCGCGCCCGCCGCCGCGACGGCGTGCTGGGCATCAACATCGGCAAGAACAAGGACACGCCCAACGAGGATGCGTACAAGGATTACCTGTACTGCCTCGAGCGCGTGTACCCGCTGGCCGACTACGTCACCGTCAACATTTCCTCGCCCAACACCGCCGGCTTGCGCGAGCTGCAGGAGGAGCAGGCGCTGCGCAACCTGGTCGGCGCCCTGCGCGAGGCCCAGGAGCGCCTGGCCGCGCAGCACGGCAAGCGCGTGCCGATGCTGGTGAAGGTGGCGCCGGACCTGTCCGACGACGACATCGACGCCTGCGGCCGCGTGCTCAGCGACCTGAAGGTGGACGGCGTC
>JAYRTA010000462.1:0-1851 GCA_041919875.1 Arenimonas sp. | reverse complement strand
GCCCCATGGCCAGGCAAACCCGACAGCGCATCCTCGATGCCTCGCTCGCCATGTTCAACGGGCAGGGCGAGCCCAACGTCACCACCAACCACATCGCCGACGAGCTGGAGATCAGCCCGGGCAACCTGTACTACCACTTCCGCAACAAGGACGACATCATCGAGCAGCTGTTCCAGCGCTACGAAGAGCGCATGGACGCGGCGCTCGCGGCCCCCGACGGCCGGCTGCGGGACCTGGAGGACATCTGGCTGCAGCTGCACCTGGTGTTCGAGTGCATCTGGGAGTACCGGTTCCTGTACCGGGACATCGTCGACATCCTCAGCCGCAACCGCCGCCTGCGCCTGCGCTTCGCCCGCATCCTCAAGCGGGCGGCGGACAACGCCCACGCCGGCATGCGCGGCCTGGTGCAGGCCGGGGTGATGCGGGCCTCGGCGGCCGAGGTCGAGGCCACCGCCACCAACATCCTGGTGGTGGCCACCTTCTGGATGAACTACGCCAGCGTGCGCGGCGACCGGGACGAGCACGAGTCGATCCGCCAGGGCATCGTCCAGGTGATGATGCTGCTCTCGCCCCTGCTCCGGGATGCCGAGCGGGTGCACCTGAACACGCTCACCCAGGCCTACCTGGCCTGAACCGGCCCGGCCGGGGCCCCAAGGGGTTGTATTGCAAGCGGTTTTGGACCCGGGTATACTCCCGCGTCTTTTCACCCACCCATTGCAAGGAACTTCCATGAAAGTGCTCTCGTCCCTGAAGTCGGCGAAGTCCCGCCATCGCGACTGCAAGGTCGTGCGCCGTCGCGGCAAGGTCTTCGTGATCTGCAAGTCCAACCCGCGTTTCAAGGCCCGCCAGCGCTGAGCGCCGGGCGTCGAACGCAGGTCCTGGGAACGCCGGCGCAAGCCGGCGTTTCCATTTGCGCCGCCCGCCGCCGCGCCGTGGCGGCATGGCACGCCCCGGCGGCATTTGCGATGATGCCGGCCCGACCCGTCATCCCGACGACCCTGCGGAGGTGGACATGAAGGCCCTGACCCTTTCCCTCGCTCTGGCGGCCGGCCTGCTGTTCCAGGCCCCGGCCTCCGCCGACACCCTGCTCATCGAGCGCGTCCAGGCCGCCCAGGGCGTGGCCCTGCCGGCCCGCGGCCAGTCCATGGCCCAGGTCGAGGCCCGCTTCGGCGCCCCGGCCCGCAAGCACGCCGCCGTGGCCGGCCCGAACGACCGCAAGCACAACCCGCCCATCACCCGCTGGGACTACGCCGATTTCTCGGTGTACTTCGAGAACAGCCACGTGGTGAACGCCGTCCTGGCCAAGGCCTCGCCCGGCGAAATGGGCCCCAAGCCCGCCAAGTAATCCGATGAGCGAATCGCTGCGCTTCCCGGCGGAATGGGAACCCCAGTCCGCCGTCCTTCTCGCTTGGCCCCACGAAGGCACCGACTGGGCCGGGCGCCTGGCCGGCGTCGAGGACACCTACGTCGCCCTGGTGGCGGCCATCACGCGCTTCCAGGCGGCCCTGGTCTGCGTGGCCGGCCCGGACCTGCGCGCCCGGGCCGAGGCGCGCCTGCGTGCGGCCGGCGTGGACCTGGGCCGGGTCCGCTTCTTCGACGTGGACTACGACGACACCTGGCTGCGCGACTCCGGGCCGATCACCCTGCGCGAGGGCGCGGGCTTCCGCCTGATGGATTTCCACTTCACCGCCTGGGGCGGCAAGTTCGAGGCCGGCCGCGACGACCAGATCGTCGGCAAGCTGCACGGCTCCGGGCTGCTGGCCCCGGCGCGCCATCGCCGCGTGGATTTCGCGCTCGAAGGCGGCGGCATCGAAACCGACGGCGCCGGCACCCTGCTCAGCACCTGGCGCT
>JAYRTA010000461.1:0-1853 GCA_041919875.1 Arenimonas sp. | reverse complement strand
TGGGCGCAGCCGCCGAAGGCGAAGATGACCGCGTTGGTGTGCAGCGGGCGCAGGCGCCCGAAGCTGAGCCAGGCCGTGTCGAAGTTCAGGGCGGGCCAGTACAGCTGGGCGGCGATGATCACGCCCACCAGCATGCCGACCACGCCCCAGACCACGGTCATCACCGCGAATTGCAGCACGACCTTGTCGTTGTAGGTTTCCGCGTTCGTTCCGGAACTCATTGCAGGTATCCCCGTTAGGATCGGCGCAAGTATCCCCGGCCCCGCGCGACGCGCGCTTGACCGAGGTCAAACCCCCCGCCGCCGGCCTCAGCCGGCGGGTTTTCCAGCGGCCGTGGCCGCCTTCACGGCGGCCAGGAAGGCCGGGTCGGGCACGGCGCCCAGCTGCTCGGTGCGGGCCAGCACGCGGCCCTCCCCGTCGAGCAGCACCAGCGCGCTGGTGTGGTTGAACTCGCCATCGGCCAGCGGCCGGTAGCGGATGCCCAGCACGGCCGCCAGCCGGCGCACGCCGGGGGCTTCGGTGCGGGCGAGCGTCCAGCGGGCCGGGTCGAGCCGGCGCTTGTCGAAGACCGACTTCAGGGCCGCGGTGTCGTCGCGGGCCGGGTCGAGGCTGACCAGCAGGAAGCCGACGCGGGCGCGCTCGGCGGGCGACAGGCCCTTCTCGACCCCCTTGGCGCTGTCGATGATCAGCGGGCAGACGTACCGGCACGACGTGTAGAACATCGCCACCACGCGCGGCGTGCCGCGACCGTCGGCGAGCCGGAACTCGCGGCCGGCCTGGTCGGTGTAGGCGTCCTGCAGCCGGTAGGCCGAGTCCGCGGGCAGGGGCGTGGCGGCCCCGGCGGGCAGGGCCAGGGCCAGCAGCATCGCGACGATCCAGCGTTTCATCGTTTGCCTCCGGCGGGCAGGTCCCGCGCGCAGCGGAAGCCCAGGTTCTTGGTGGTGTCGCGGGCCTGCAGGGCCGAGAGCATGGCCACGCGCATGAGCACCGCGTAGTTCTCGCGGTCGTCCATGGACAGGGCGCCGGCGCCGCAGAACCGCAGGTTGTCGGGGTCGCCCTGGGTACGGTTGTCGGGCGAGACCAGCATCGCGGCGTAGTCGTCCACCCATTCCCAGACCAGGCCGTGCAGGTCCTGCACGCCGTGCACGTCCACCGGGGTCTGGCCGACCTCGGGCAGCGGCCGGCTCGAGGGGACGGCGTACCAGGCCAGGATGCGCTCGCGCCAGCGCGGGTCGGCGCGGGCATCGGCGCGGGTCTCGTCGGCGGCCGAGGCGTATTCCCATTCGGCCCAGGTCGGCAGGCGGCCGCCCTGGGCTTCGCAATAGGCCTGCGCCGCGAACCAGCTGACCTGCACCACCGGCTGCCGGGGCGGGAGCGCGGGGCCGGGCTCGGCCGGGCCGGCCCAGAGCGCGAGGTAGCGGCCGTCGGCGAAGATCGCCGGGGCGCGGCCGCGGGCCCAGTCGGGGTTGGCCTTCACGAAGGCGGCGTATTCGGCATTGGTGACCGGGCGCTTCTGGAGCTCGAACGGCGCCACGACGACCTTGCCGCCGGTGTCCTCGTAGCGCAGCACCGACTGGAATTCGCCGCCGGGCAGGCGTACCCAGTCGCCGGCGGCCGCGGGGCCGCCGGCGATCAGGGCGAGGGCGAGCAGCGCCGGGCGCACGTCAGTGCGCCGCGCCTTCGCCGCGCTCGGTGCTGGCGCGCACCTTGGCCACGTCCTCCTTGCTCACGCGGCCGCCCGGGTTGCCCCAGCTGTTGAGCGCGTAGGTGAGGATGTTGGCGACCTCGTCGTCGGTCAGCTGGCTCATCGGCGGCATCACCGAGTTGTAGTCCTGGCCATTGACCTTGATCGG
>JAYRTA010000460.1:0-1884 GCA_041919875.1 Arenimonas sp. | reverse complement strand
GCCGGGTGCCGAAGACCACCATGATGCGCCGGGGCTGCATCAGAGCGCCTTCTCCAGTTCCGGCACGATCTGGAACAGGTCGCCCACCAGGCCGTAGTCGGCGATCTCGAAGATCGGCGCCTCGGCATCCTTGTTGATGGCGACGATGGTGCCGGCGTCCTTGATGCCGGTCAGGTGCTGGATGGCGCCGCTGATGCCGATGGCGATGTAGAGCTCGGGCGCGATGATCTTGCCGGTCTGGCCGACCTGCATGTCGTTGGGCACGTAGCCGGCGTCCACCGCCGCGCGCGAGGCGCCGACGCCGGCGCCGAGCTTGTCGGCCAGCGAGTAGATGATCGAGAAGGCCTCGGACGAGCCGAGCGCGCGGCCGCCGGAGACGACCTTGGCGGCGCTCTGCAGGTCCGGGCGATCGGACTTGCCCTGGGCCAGGCCGGCAAAGCGGGTGTGCGTCGGCAGCGCGGCGTCCACCGTCGCGGCGTCGATCGCGGCGCTGCCGCCGTTGCCGGCCGCCGGCCAGGAGGCGGTGCGCACGGTGCCGACCACGGCCATCGAAGACGGCGCCTCGACGGTGATGATGGCATTGCCGGCGTAGATCGGGCGCTTGAACACGTGTGCGGACTCGACCGACATGATGTCGCTCACCTGGGCCACGCCCAGCAGGGCGGCCACGCAGGGCATGAGGTCCTTGCCGAAGGTGGTGGACGGGCCGAGCACGTGGCTGTAGCCGGCCGCGAGCGCCGCGACCTGGGGCGCGAGCACCTGGGCGATGGCGTGGGCATTGGCGGCCTTGGCCACCGTGATGACCTTGGCGACGCCGGCGACCTGCGCGGCCTGGGCGGCGACCGCCTCGGGCGCGTCGGCCAGCACGGCGACGTGGATTTCGCCGCCGATGGCCGCGGCGCAGCTGACGCAGCGGGCGGTGGCGGGGTTGAGCTTGCCGTCGAGGTGCTCGGCGACGATCAGGATCTTGTGGGTCATGTCAGTGTCTCCTCAGGCCAGGCCCTTGGCCTTCAGTGCCGCCACGAGTTCGGCGACGTCCTTCACCATCACGCCCTTGCTGCGCTTGGGCGGCGGGGCGTAGGCGGTGGTCTTGAGGTGGTCGCCGGACTCGACGCCCAGGTCGGCGAAGTTGATGGTCTCGAGCGGCTTGGACTTGGCCTTCATGATGTCGGGCAGCTTGATGAAGCGCGGCTCGTTGAGGCGCAGGTCGGTGGTGACCACCGCGGGCAGCTGGACCTCGAGCGTCTCGAGGCCGGCGTCGACCTCGCGGGTGACGGTGGCGGTGTCGCCGGCGACCTCGAGCTGGCTGGCAAAGGTGGCCTGCGGGCGGCCCCAGAGCGTGGCCAGCATCTGGCCGGTCTGGTTGGCATCGTCGTCGATGGCCTGCTTGCCCAGCAGCACGATCTGCGGCTGCTCCTTCTCGACCAGCTTGAGCAGGGCGCGGGCGGCAGTGAGCGGTTGCACGGCCTGGTCGGTGACGACGTGGATGGCGCGGTTGGCGCCCATGGCCAGGCCATTGCGCAGGTGCGCCTGGCAATCTGCCGGGCCCAGCGTGGCGACGATGACCTCGGTGGCGATGCCCTTGTCGCGCAGGCGCAGGGCTTCTTCCAGGGCGATATCGTCGAAGGGATTGGGCGAGAGCTTGACGCCCTCGGTCACCACGCCCGAGCCATCGGGCTTGACCTGGATGCGGACGTTGTAGTCCACCACCCGCTTGTAACCGACCAGGATCTTCATGACTTACGCGTTCCCGTGGGGCAGGGCCGGTCCGGGCCCAGGCCCGTCCGGCAGTTCAAAAGGAGCGCAAATTCTACCCAAGAAAAGGGGTCAGACGGTATTAACGCTTCAATCGCGCGATTTAATCGTTAATACCGTCTGACCCCA
>JAYRTA010000459.1:0-1906 GCA_041919875.1 Arenimonas sp. | reverse complement strand
TTTCACCGCTTCCTTGATGTGCTTCTCGGCTTCGCTGGCCTTGGCGCCGTAGGTCAGGCCGCCGATCATCGCGCCGATCTTGTTGATGATCTCGGCGTGGTACAGGGCCAGCGCGGTGTGCGCCTCGGCGTGCTTCGGCTCGCGCTGGAGGGTGGCGTCCAGCGACACCCGGACCTTCCCGGCGATCCCCATCTTCAGCGCCTTGGCGATCGACAGGCCCTGGCTGTAGCGGCCCAGCGCGAACGCGTGGCGGTAGTGGCTGTTGGCGTCGTCGGGCAGGGCCTTGATCGCGGCTTCGGCCAGCATCGCGGCGTGCTCGTAGCGCTTGAGCTGTTCGGCCTCGTCATCGACCAGGTAGGTGGCGTGGATGCCGAGCGCCTTGACCGCGACCGAGGCACCGACCGCGCCGAGTTTCTCGCCGGCATCGAAGGCGGCCTTGAAGTCGCCGCGGTGGAACGCGCGCCAGGCGTCCTGCAGGGCCTCGGCCAGCGCATCGGCATCCAGCTTGGGCGCGGCCTTGCCGGCGGCCTTCAGCAGCGCGGCGGCGCGCTTGGCGTCGGGGAACGGCTCGCAGTCGCCGGCGTGCAGCTTCGGCCACGCCTTCTTGAGCGCATCGCCGGCATAGGCGAATCCCTTGGCGTCGTGCGGAAAGGCGGCCCAACCGGACTTGCTTGCCATGCGATTGCCCCTGCGTCGAAATGAACGCGCAGCATCCCGCCGCGCGCGCGCGCTGGCAAGGGGGCGGCTAGTGTGATTGCTCGACGCCGGCGGCCCAGGCTATGCGCATCGGACACCCCACGTCCCATCACGGAGCCTTCCATGGCCGCACTCAAGAACAAGGCAACCCGCAAGACCCGCGCCGCCACCCTCGAGCCGACCCCGCGCCACCTGTGGCTGGCCGCGCTCGGCGTGCTGGTCGCCGGCCGCCGCGAATCGCTGGCCGCGGCCAAGCGCGCCGCCACCCGCGTGGAGAACACCATCGCCGATGCGCGCTACGCCCTGCGTCGCGCCGAAGCGGACCTGCGTGCCGGCGTCGACGGCGTGCGCAGCCAGGTCGAACCGCGGGTGCAGAAGCTCAGCGGCGATGTCGAAGCCCGCCTGGCCCCGATCATCGCCAAGCTGGGCCTGAAGCCCAAGACCACCCGCAAGGCCCGCAAGCCGCGCAAGACCGCAACCAAGGCCGTGCGCCGCACCACCCGCACGCCCGCGACCCGCGCGGCGAAGAAGGCCGCTGGCTGAGTCCCACCGTCTCCTGTCGGTACCGGCAACGCCCCGCGCATGCGGGGGGGTGGTTTTGGGGGGTCCCGGTGGGTGCGCGCCATGCGCGCGCGGGGCCGCGTCGGGCGGCGGGCTCGCGGCCATGGGCCGCTCCTGCGAGGGGGGCGATGGATGCGTAGGAGCGCGCCATGCGCGCGATGGGGTTCGCGGGCGACGTGATCGCGGCCATGGGCCGCTCCTGCGACAAGGGGATCGTCAGTCCAGGTACGCGCGGGTCAGGGTGTTGAGGTGCAGGCGTTCGGCGTCGCGCAGGAACGGGGCGATCAGCATCATGACCTGCACGATGCCGTCGCGGATGGAGGCGCGTTCGTCCTTGTCGCCGCGGGCCGCGGCGTAGTTCATCCAGAAGGTGGCGATCACCAGGATGTTGGTGGAGGCGGCGTCCACCTCGTCGGCGGAGGCACGCATGATGCCGGCCTGGACCAGGCCGCGCATGACCTGGTGGGCCTGTTCGTCGGCGCGCTTGAGGATGCGCGCGAAGCGCAGGCGCAGGCGGCGGTTGCGGCTGAGGATGTCGACCAGGTCGCGGTACAGGAAGCGGTAGTCCCAGATGCACTCGAACACCAGGTGCAGTTGCAGCCACACGTCCTCGAGGCCGGGCAGGCGGCCGCTGGGGGCGCTGAGGGCG
>JAYRTA010000458.1:0-1912 GCA_041919875.1 Arenimonas sp. | reverse complement strand
GACCTGGCGCCAGAGCACCGCCGCGCGCAGCGCCGCCAGCAGGGAGGCGCGCACTTCGCCCACCAGGTCGGGCTGGCCCAGGTAGACCGGGTTGCCCTGCACCAGGACGCGCGGGCCGATCGGGCTGATGTCCCGGGCGTAGAGTTCGCCCAGGCGGGCCAGGACGCTCGGGTGGGCGTCACCCAGGGGCCCGCGCTGGCGGGCAATGTCCTCCAGGCCCTCGCGCACCGCGCCGGGCGCGTGCGGGTGCCGGATGAAGTTGCGCTCCAGGTGCAGCACCGTCATCGCCATCCGGGTCAGGGCCGGATCGCGGCCGGCGCCGCCCTCGAGCTGGCCGATCAGGCGGCGCAGGCCGGGCGCGACCCGGGCCGCGCCGCCGAAGACGTCCTCGGGCGTTTCGGCCTCGAAGCGGAACAGGCTGTCCACGCAGGCCGTCAGCGCTTCGCCTTGTGCCTGCCCGGTCTGGGCCATCTGCTGCACCAGTTCGATGGCCTGGAGCAGGCCGGCGAGGGCGAGGGCACGATCCTTCATGCGTCGGAGCTTCCTGGAAGGGGGGCGTCGGTGGCGGCGATCACGGCGCCGCCGAGGCATTCCTCGCCGCGGTAGAGCACCAGGGACTGGCCCGGGGTGACCGCCCGCTGCGGGGAGGCGAAGGCTACGGAAACCCCGCCGTCCGCGTCCACCCGCACCTCGCAGGCGGCGTCGGATTGCCGGTAGCGGGTCTTGGCGGTGCACTCGAAGCGCGTCGACGGCGGCGCACCGGCGATCCAGTGGGCCGTCTCGGTCCGGAGGCGGGTGCTGAGCAGCCAGGGACTGTCGGCGCCCTGGTCCACATACAGGATGTTGCGCGCCACGTCCTTGCCCACCACGTACCAGGGCGCCGCGGCCCGGCCGCGCACGCCGCCCAGCGCCAGGCCCTCGCGCTGGCCCAGGGTGTAGTACCAGCAGCCCGCGTGTTCGCCCAGGCGCTGGCCGCGCGGATCGCGCAGTTCGCCGGGCCGGGCGGGGATGTAGCGGCCCAGGAAGGCCCGGAAATCGCGCTCTCCGATGAAGCAGATGCCGGTGGAATCCTTCTTCCGCGCCGTGCCAAGGCCGGCCTCCGCGGCCAGCCGGCGCACCTCGGCCTTGGGCAGGTGGCCGATCGGGAACAGGGTTGCGGCCAGCTGCGCCTGGCCCAGCTGGTGCAGGAAGTAACTCTGGTCCTTGCCGGCATCCACGCCGCGCAGCAGGCGCCAGCGGCCCCCGGCCTGGTCGATGCGCGCGTAGTGGCCGGTGGCGATGCGTCCGGCGCCCAGGGCGCGCGCCTCGTCCAGGAAGGTCTTGAACTTGATCTCGCGGTTGCACAGCACGTCCGGATTGGGCGTGCGTCCGGCCCGGTACTCGGACACGAAGTGTTCGAACACGCCGGCCCAGTACTCGCGGGCGAAATTGCGGGCGTGGAAGGCGATGCCGAGGCGGCCGGCGAGCGCCAGCGCGTCCCGGCGGTCGTCGTCGGCCCGGCAGTCGCCGGTGGGGTCGTCGGGATTTTCCTCCCAGTTCTGCATGAACAGCCCGGCCAGGGCCAGGCCCTGGCGCTGCAGCAGCAGGGCGGCGACCGAGGAGTCCACGCCGCCCGACAGGCCGACGATGGCATCCAGCCGGTTCATGGACAGTGCTGGAGGCTGTCGAGGGGCAGGCGGCGTCCGGCCAGGTAGTCCTCGACCACGCGCCAGACCAGCGGACTGCGGTGCCGGGCCGATTGCGCGGCCAATTCGGCCGGGCTCAGCCACAGGGCCTGCACGATGCCCTCGTCCAGCGGCCGGTCCGGGTGGTGCCGGACCGGGTCGGCGGCGAAGGCCAGGCGCAGGAAATGCCGGCCGTCGCGCGGCGAGGTCCACTGGTAGGCGCCGATGAAGGCCGTCAGCGCGACCTC
>JAYRTA010000457.1:0-1916 GCA_041919875.1 Arenimonas sp. | reverse complement strand
ACAAGGTGCAGGTCATCATCGCGCCGCCCAACAGCGGTGGCTTCATCGGGGGCAACCTGCTGGGCAACGTGGCCGCCGCGCCGCGCGACGCGGGCCACGACGGCGAGATGTCCGGTGACCACGGGGAGCAGTGAGATGAGCTTCAGACCCAAGACCCGCTGGGCGCGGTACCTCTGGGCCGGCACGCTGGCCATGGCGCTGGTCGCGACGCTCTACTCCGTCACGGCGCGCGCCGCCACCACCACCGCGTCCACGCCGCCCGCCCCTGCCGTCGGCCTGGTGACCCGCGACAAGGTCGCCCTGCGCGCCGCCCCGCGCGAGAGCGCTGCCAGCCAGACCCTGCTCTGGCGCGGCGAGGCGCTGGAGATCCGGGGCACCAAGGGTGACTTCCTGCAGGTCTGGGACCACCACCGCGAGCGCGGCGGCTATGTGCACGCCACGCAGCTGATGCGCGTGGCCGGCGACGCCGCCGAGGCGCCGCAGCTGCTGGCCCTGCTGGCCTTCGTGGGCGAACAGCCGGGCGCCGAGCCGCTGGGCCTGGCGCGGGCCGCCGCCGCTATCCAGGCCCTGCCCGCGGCCGCGCTGCAGGGGCCGCACGGCGCGGCCGTGATGGACGCCATCGGCCGCCAGGCCGAGCGCCTGGCCGAACGCGCCACCGCCGGCGCCCGCCGCGCCGACGACCCGCTGCTGACCGCGCACCTGGATGTGGCGCGGAGGCATGGCGTTCAACTGGTCACGAGAGAAGAGGAAGGCCGCATGAGCGTCTGCTACGAGGGCGATGCCTTTCGCCGCCTGCTCACCATGCCCGCGGCCAGCGCCGAGCAGAAAGCCCGCGCCGCGCTGGCCCTGACCCGCCCCGAGTGCCTGGAGCCACCGGCCCGCCTCGCCGACCGCGAGGCGCTCGACGAAGGCCTGGCCGATCTGCTGGCCCGCGCCGACACGCCTTCGCTCGCGCCCCACTGGCGCGCCCGCCTCGCCACACGCCAGGCCGAGGTCTGGAGCCGCATCGCCTACGCCCGCGCCCAGCGCGACCAGGCCGACACCGCGCGCCAGGCGGCGCAACGCGCCATCGACGCCATCGGCCGCATCGAAAAAGCCGAGCTGGTCGACGACGACCTCGCGCGTTTCCACGCCGCTGCGGTGCGCGTGAACGCCGTGCGCTGGGCCGCCACGCCGGCCGTGCCCGCATCGGGACGGCTCACCGTCGCCACCCGCCGCGTCGAAGATGGTCAGACCTGCGTGGCCCTGCGCGACCCGAAATCCAAGGCCGACGCACCCGCGCTGGCCGAGCGCTGCAGCTGGGGCCAGGTCTGGGCCGCCTCGGCCGCACCCAACCGCGAAGGCACGGCGCTCGCGCTGGCGGTGCAGCCGGTCGACGGCTGGCGCGAGCTGTGGGTGTTCAGGAAGGACGCGAGCGGCTGGGGCGTGCAGGTGCTGCCGCCCGCTGCGCTGCAACCCGGCACCGGCTACGCCGAGTTCGCCGGCTGGGAACCGGGCGGCCAGCGGATGCTGGTGGCGCGCGAGGCCATCGCCGAAGGCAAGACCATCCGCCGCTTCGAGGTGGTGAAGGTGGCGACGCTCACGCCCGAACGCACCGCCTTCGACGCCGAAGCGCTGGGGCCTTTCAGCCGCTGGCCGGATGCGGCGTGGAAGCGCGACTCGCTGGCGTTGCGGTGAGTAGGTGCATGATGGGGACTCAATGAGTCGAGTCCCCCTCTTTCTTCATCCTTCCCCTGTTGACGTGCCTGCACGGGAGTACGAGGTGCATTCGACCGAATGGGGAAGCACGGACCCACCCGACGTGTTGGGTCGATTGGCACTTTCTGAAGATGGGCTGTTCTGCACGTTTTCTCCGACCAGTCTGTGGGTAAGCGAAGGGTTCTTTCCGACCCACGAGTGGAAAGTCAATTCCGACT
>JAYRTA010000456.1:0-1918 GCA_041919875.1 Arenimonas sp. | reverse complement strand
TGCTGCGCGTGCTGGTGCTGTTCGCCGTGCTCTACACCTGCTACTTCGCCGCCAGCCTGATCCTGCCGGTGGTGCTGGCGGCCTTCTTCGCATTGCTGCTCAGTCCCCTGGTGCGCCGGGCGCCGCTGCGCTGGCTGCCGCGCATGCTCTCGGCCCTGCTGCTGGTCGGCGGCCTGCTGGGCACCGTGGGTGCCGTGGGCGTATTCGTGGCCGAACCGGCCGGCGACTGGGCGCGCAAGGTGCCTTTCGTGATCCGCGACGCCGCCCCCAAGCTCAAGGCCATGGTCGAGCCCCTGCACCAGGCCCGGCGCGCCAGCGCCAGCCTGGACACGCTCACCGCCGGCGACCGCGACGACGCGGCGCAGGAAGTGGTGATCCGCCCGCCCGCGCCCGACCTGCTCTCGGCCACCCCGCGCGTGCTGGGAAGCCTGCTGGCGGTGGTGCTGCTGACCTTCAGTTTCATCGTCTTCGGCGAGGACCTGCTGCGGAAACTCCTGGAGCTTCGCCCCACCCGGGCCCAGCGCAAGCTCACGGTCGAGATCGTGCAGTGCATCCAGAGCGACCTCTCGCGCTACATGCTCACCATCAGCGCCACCAGCATCGCGCTCGGCGGCGCCACCGCCGGCTACCTGGCCTGGCTGGGCGTGGAAGACCCGCTGCTGTGGGGCGTGCTGGCGGCGGCCCTGAACCTGACCCCGTTCATCGGCCCGCTGGTGATGGCGGCGCTGCTGGCCCTGGTCGGCCTGTCGGGCTTCGACACCCTGGGCCAGGCCTTCCTGCCGGCGGCGGGCTACCTGGTGCTGCACGGCCTGGAAAGCCAGCTGCTCACGCCCCTGGTGCTGGGCCGCACGATGCGCATAAATCCGCTGGCGATCATCCTGTGGCTGATGGTCTGGGGCTGGCTGTGGGGCGTCGTGGGCCTGCTGGTGGCGGTGCCGATGCTGGTGTGCCTGAAGATCGTCGCCGCCCGCGTCGAGGGCTGGCAGCCCTGGGCCCGGATGCTGGAGTAGTCCGGCGCGGCGGCCGGCCCGCCGGGGCGGCAGGCTAGAATCGCGGCGTGGATACCGCACCCCGGGCCCTGAGCCTCGATCTCGACGACACCCTCTGGCCGATCTGGCCGCTGATCGAGCGGGCCGAGCGCGCGCTCGACGCCTTCCTGCGCGAACGGTGCCCGCGCACCGCCCAGGCCTGGCCGATCCATCGCATGCGCCAGCTGCGCGAGCAGGTCGCCGCCGAACACCCGCACCTGGCGCACGACTTCACCGCCCAGCGGCGGATCTCCCTGCATCGGGCCATCGAAGGCGCCGGCGACGACCCGCTGCACGTGGACGCCGCCTTCGAAGCCTTCTACGCCCAGCGCAACGCCGTGGAGTTCTATCCCGACGCACTGGCGGCGCTGGAACGCCTGGCCGCACGCCTGCCGATGGCGGCGCTGACCAACGGCAACGCCGACCTGGCGCGCATCGGCATCCACGGCCACTTCCAGGTCTTCGTCAGCGCCCGCGAACAGGGCGTGGCCAAGCCCGAGGCACCGATCTTCCACGTCACCTGCGAACGGCTGGGCCACGCCCCGCAGGACGTGCTGCACATCGGCGACGACCCGCTGCTGGACGTGCACGGCGCCCGCCGCGCCGGCCTGCGCACCTGCTGGATCAACCGCCGGCGCGAGTCCTGGCCGCTGGGCCTGCCGCGCCCGGACCTGGAATTCGCTACGCTGGCCGGCCTGGCCGACTGGCTGGACCGCCACCCCCTGCTACCGGAGCCCCGATGAGCCTGCCGCCCTGCTTCGCCCCCGCCTCCGACGCCGCCGCCGCGACGCCGCTGGTGACCGTGGACAAGGCGAGCCTGGCGGCCTGGAAGGCGGGGCTGCCCGCCGCCACGCAGGCCTGGCTGGATGCGCACGGCTTCCAGGCCGCGC
>JAYRTA010000455.1:0-1929 GCA_041919875.1 Arenimonas sp. | reverse complement strand
CGCCGCGCAGAGCTGGCGCGAGGTGATGCCGGGGTTGTGCGCGATCAGCGTCAGCACCGAGAAGTCGACCGGGCGCAGGCCGAAGGGCGCCATGCGCTGCAGGAACACGCCGATCACCGCCAGCGCGGCGCGCCGGGCGTTGTAGCCCAGCAGGGTTTCCAGGTAGCTGGCGTCGATGCCGCTGTCGCTCTCTGCGGCCGTCTCCGGCGGCACGGTCGCGGCCGCCATCGAGGTGGTTTTGCGCGGGGTGCGCGGGCGGCGCAAGGTGTTGGCAACGGTCGTTTCGGGCATGGTTGCCAAGGATAACGGTATCGCGCGCTGCGCCTCAGCGGGTTGTCACCCGGCCAGCGTGTGGCTCATCATGGTCAGCCGCATCTGGAACTCGGGCCAGACCCAGCGCCAGAAGCCGGCCTGAGCGGCCTGCCAGCGCGGGGTGTCGGCGCCGGATGTGGCGCCGATGCGGGCCCAGGCCCAGGCCATGAGCAGCATCGCCACGGCGCGCAGGAAGTCGTCGGCCAGCCAGTGCGGCAGGTCGGCGGGCGCGTCTTTGGCGGTGGCGCGGGGCAGCAGTTGTTCTCTCAGGAAAGCGGTGAACCCGGCGATCTCGGTCTTCACGCGCACGGCTTGCGCATCGTCGCCCAGCTCGGCGCCGAGATCGGCCAGCAGCTGCAGCAACGCCGCGCCGCCGTCGGGCAGGGTCTTGCGCAGCAGCAGGTCGATCGCCTGGATCTCGTTGGTGCCCTCGTAGATCATGGCCACGCGCGCGTCGCGCACGATCTGTTCGATGCCCCACTCGCGCACGAAGCCGTGGCCACCGAACACCTGCAGGCAGGCGCTGGCGCCGTGGAAGGCCTGGTCGGTCCAGGCGGCCTTGAGCACCGGCGTGACGAGGGTGCACCAGCGGCCGGCCAGATCACGCCGGGCGGCGTCGCCGTGGTGTTTGAGGATGTCGAGTTCGAGCGCGGTGCGGTAGGCGACGACGCGGCCGGCGTCCACCCAGGCGCGCTGCGCGTCGAGGATGCGGCGCATCGCCGGGTGCTGCTCGATCAGGTCGGCTTCACCGGCTTTCGCCGTGCCGCCCGGCGCGCGCATCTGGCGGCGCTCCTTGCTGTACGCGTCGGCTTTCTGCCAGGCCGCGTCGAGCAGGCCCACGCCCTGCAGGCCCACGTGCAGGCGCGCGGCGTTCATCATCACGAACATGGCGTTCAGGCCCTTGCCCGGTTCACCCACGATCCAGCCCGGCGCCTCGTCGAAGCGCATCACGCAGGTCGGGCTGCCGTGCAGGCCCATCTTTTCCTCGATGCGCTCGCACACCACCGCGCTGCGGGTGCCGTCTTCGTAGAACTTCGGCACCAGGAACAGCGACAGGCCCTTGGGGCCGGGCGGGCTGTCGGGCAGGCGGGCCAGCACCAGATGCACGATGTTGTCGGTCAGGTCGTGTTCGCCGCCGGAGATGAAGATCTTGGTGCCGGACAGCGCGTAGCGGCCGTTGGCCATCGGCACCGCTTTCGTGCGGCACAGGCCCAGGTCCGAGCCGGCGTGCGGTTCGGTCAGGCACATGGTGGCCAGCCATTCACCGGTCGCGACCTTTTCCAGGTAACGCGCTTTCAGCTCGGGCGAGGCGTGGTGCTTGATGCACTCGTAGGCGCCGTGCAGCAGGCCCGGAGCCATGGTCCAGCCGTGGTTGGCGGCGCTCAGGTTCTCGTACAGCATCGCCTCCAGTGCGGCCGGCAGGCCCTGGCCGCCGTCGTCGGTGGCGCAGGCCAGCGAGGGCCAGCCGGCCTGCCAGAAGGCCTGGTAGGCGTCGCGGAAGCCGGGCGGCATGGTGACGGCGCCGGCCCGCCATTGAGCGCCGACTTCATCGCCCTCGCGGTTGAGCGGAGCGATCACCTCGCCCACGAACTTGCCCGCTTCGTCGGTCACCTGCAC
>JAYRTA010000454.1:0-1933 GCA_041919875.1 Arenimonas sp. | reverse complement strand
AGGGTCACGCGGAAGTGGCGCGACTGCGGCACGTTGAAGCCGCTGCCCGGCACCACCAGCACGTCCTCGGTTTCCAGCAGCTCGAGCGCGAAGGCCTGGTCGTCGAAGCCGTCCGCCGCCGCGCCCACCACCTGCGGGAAGGCGTAGAGCGCACCGGCCGGCGCCACCACCGACAGGTGCTCGCTGGCGTCGCAGCTCTCCACCACCGCCGCGCGCGAGGCGTGCAGGCGGCCGCCCGGCGCGGTGAGTTCGCGGATCGTCTCCGGGCCCGACAGCGCCGCCGGCACCGCGAACTGCGCCGGCACGTTCGCGCACAGGCGCAGGGCGCTGAGCAGGTCCATGGCGTGGTGGTAATCGCCCACCGTCACCGGGTCGCCCGAGAGCACCGCCCAGCCCACACGCCAACCGCAGGCGCGCCAGACCTTGGACAGGCCGCCGAAGCTCAGGCAGGGCACCTCGCCGGCCAGCGGCGCGAGCGGGGCGAACACGGCCCCGTCGTAGAGGATGCCGTCGTAGATTTCGTCGGCCATCAGCAGCAGCCTGTGCTTGGCCGCGATGGCGACCAGCTTCTCCAGCAGCGCGCGCGGATAGTTGGCGCCGGTCGGGTTGTTGGGGTTGATCACCACCAGCGCGCGCGTGCGCGGCGTCACCAGGCGCTCGATCTCGTCCGGATCGGGCAGGAAGCCGTTCTCCGGCGCGCAGCGGTAGTACACCGGCCGGCCCTGGTTGAGGATGGTCGCGGCGCTCCAGAGCGGGTAGTCGGGGGAGGGCAGCAGCACCTCGTCGCCCGGGTTGAGCAGGGCGCGCAGGGAAATGTCGATCAGCTCGCTGACGCCGTTGCCGACGAACACGCGCTCGGCACTGGCATTGGGCGTGCCGCGGCCGCGGTGGAAGGCGGCGATCGCCTCGCGCGCCAGCGGCAGGCCCTGCTGGTGGGTGTAGGGATCGGATTCGGCCAGTTGCCCGGACACCGCCGCCTGCAGGTGGGCGGGGGCGCGGAAGCCGAAGGCGCCGGGGTTGCCGATGTTCAGGCGGATCAGCTGCCGGCCCTGGCCCTCGAGTTCGCGGGCGCGGCGGGACAGTTCGCCGCGGATGTCGTAGCGGACCTCGCGCAGGCTCTCGCGGGTCGGCAGGGGCTGGTGGGGCATTCGGAACGGCTCGGCACGTGGGGAGTGCGGGCGAGATTAACGGAACTTTGACGGGCTTTCAGCCGGCAACGGGCGCGGTTCGGGCCCGTTCCGGCGCTTTCGCGGGCAGGGGGGCCGGGGCCGGCGGGCGGCCGGGGGCAAGGGGAGGATCGGCCGCCGGGTCCGGCGGCGCGGCCGACGGGCCCTAGGCCCGCCCCCGTCCGGCGGCCAGGGCCAGCGCCGCCAGCAGGGCGAAGCCGAACTCCCAGGCCAGGGCCCAGCCGAAGAAGGCCGTGAACTCGCCGCTGCCGGCGATGCCCACCAGGCGCGCCAGGCCGATGCCGCCATTCACCAGCGCCACCACCCACAGGCCCGGGCGCCGCCAGCCGGCGACAAAGGCCGCCGCCACCAGGAAGGCGCCCAGCCCCAGTTCGAGCCCGCCGTAAAAGGCCTGCAGCTCGACCAGGCCCGCCGCCGAGCCGCCGATGCCCACGCGCCCCAGCACCTCGGCCGGGGCCACCAGGATGGCCGCGCCGAAGCCCAGGAAGCCCAGGCCGGCGAGCACGAGCAGGATCTGTCCGAAGCGATGCATGGCCCGAGCCTGCGCCCGCCGCGGTGAGCGGGGCGTGCAGGCGCGCCCGCGGCCGGCCGACCCGCGGGCCGGGCTGGCGTGGCCGCCGGCGCCAGCGCCGCGTCGTATCATCCGGCCGATGCTTGCCCACCCCGACGACCTCGCCCGCCTGCGCGCCATCGGCTGGCCCGAAGACCCCGCGGGCCGCGAGGCCCTGGCCGCCGCCGGGGGCGCC
>JAYRTA010000453.1:0-1940 GCA_041919875.1 Arenimonas sp. | reverse complement strand
CGTATCGACGATCTGGTAGGTACCGCCATTGGGGATGTCCGCGCGGTTCTTGCCATCGACGTCGGTCGCGTACAGGTCGGCGGTGCCGACGCGAGCGTCGAAGCGGCCGACCTTGCGGGTGACGTACATCAGGAAGCGGCGATCATTGACCCAGCGCACCTGCTCGATGTGCTTGCGCTCGCCGTAGTCCCACTTGCCCACCAGGGACATGTCGGACACCTTGAACGCCGCCAGCACGGTGCGGTCGCCCTGCGGCACGGACACGGTCATGAACTCGCCGGTCGGGGACAGCGACACGCTGGTGAATTCGGGATCCTTGAAGAAATCGCCCAGGGGCACGCTCTCCGCGGCAGCGGCGGCCGGCACGAGCAGGACCAGGACAAGGGCCAGCAGCCAATGGTGGATCTGCTTCATCGTTGCGCCCCTCCCCGGGCGGTATCCATCAAGTCAATGAACCGGTCGAACAGGCCCGCCACGTCGTGCGGGCCCGGGCTGGCTTCCGGGTGGCCCTGGAAGCCGAAGGCAGGAGCGTCGGTCAGCGCGATGCCCTGGTTGGAACCGTCGAACAGCGAACGGTGGGTCACGCGCACGTTCGCCGGCAGCATGGCCTCGTCCACGGCGAAACCGTGGTTCTGGCTGGTGATCATCACCCGCTGGCTGTCGAGGTCGATCACCGGATGGTTGGCGCCGTGGTGGCCGAACTTCATCTTCAGCGTGCGCGCACCGGCGGCCAGGCCGAGCAGCTGGTGGCCCAGGCAGATGCCGAACATCGGCAACTTCGCGGCCAGCAACTCGCGGATCGCGGCGATGGCGTAGTCGCAGGGCGCCGGGTCGCCGGGGCCGTTGGACAGGAAGACGCCGTCGGGCTTTTCGGCCAGCACCTGCGCCGCCGGCGTCTGCGCCGGCACCACCGTCACCCGGCAGCCGCGTTCGGCGAGCATGCGCAGGATGTTGCGCTTGACGCCGAAATCGTAGGCCACCACGTGGAAGCGCGGCTCCGCCTGGACGAACGCATCGCGGTCGAGGTCGAGCTGGCCTTCGGTCCAGGCGTAGCGCTCGCGGGTGCAGACCTCCTTGGCCAGGTCCATGCCCTTGAGGCCGGGGAACTTGCGCGCGGCCTCGATGGCCTGCTCGCGGTCGATGCCCTCGCCCGCCGCCAGGCAGCCGTTCTGCGCGCCGCGGTCGCGCAGCAGGCGGGTCAGGCGGCGGGTGTCGAGGCCGGCGATGGCGACCACGCCGCGCGCGGCCAGCCACTCGGGCAGGGCCACCTGGCTGCGCCAGTTGCTGGGCCGGCGCGGCACGTCCCGCACGATCAGGCCCGAGGCCCAGACCTGGCCGGCCTCGTCGTCCTGGGCGGTGCAGCCGGTATTGCCGATGTGCGGATAGGTCAGCGTGACCAGCTGGCGGGCGTAGGACGGGTCGGTCAGGATTTCCTGGTAGCCGGTCATGGCGGTGTTGAACACCACCTCGCCGACGCGCTGTCCGGGCGCGCCGACGGAGACGCCCTCGAACACGGTGCCGTCTTCGAGCGCGAGGATTGCGGGTTGGGTCACGAGGATCGCCTTGCGTGGGGGAACCCGGTTCGCTGGGTGTGCGAGCACCCGCGGACGGGTCGGTGACCGTGTCCGTACGGGTGGGGGTTCAGGCGAGCCGGAATTTTAGCGACACCGCCCGGAAAAGGGAAACGCGGCGCGCTCAGGCCGGGCTCGGGCCCAGCAGAAGTTCGCCCAGGCCGATCCGCCCCGGGCCGCGCGAAGCCAGGCGCAGTGCGGCTTCCAGCGCGCCGGCGGCGAAGATGTCGCGGTTCCCGGCCCGGTGCACCAGCTCCAGGCGCTCGCCGGGCCCGCACAGCTGCACGGTGTGTTCGCCGACGATGTCGCCGGCCCGCAGGCTGGCGTAACAGGGCGGCCGGCCGCGCCCGGCCGTCACGGCCGCGCCCA
>JAYRTA010000452.1:0-1946 GCA_041919875.1 Arenimonas sp. | reverse complement strand
GTTCGCGCGCGTCGCCCTTCACCAGGGCCTCCGCCGGGCAGGGCAGGTCGCGCGGCAGGCGGTTGCCGTCCACCAGTGCGTGCAGCGGCGCCGGCCGCAGGGCGCGCAGGGCGCGCGACATGCCCGCCAGCGTGGCGTGCAGGATGTTGAGCCGTTCGATGTCCGCCAGGTCGACGAACTCCACGTGCCAGGCCAGCGCACGTTCGCGGATGAGGGGGGCGAGCGCTTCGCGGCGCGCCTCCGGCAAGGCCTTGGAATCGCCCAGGCCCGGGATCGGCCGCGCCGGATCGAGGATGACGGCGGCGACGGCCACCGGACCGGCCAGCGGGCCGCGGCCGGCTTCGTCGACGCCGGCGATCCTCGGGCTCATGCGCGGTTCGCCAGCAGCTCGTCCACGGCGTCCGCGGCGCGCGCGGAGGCATCGCCGCGCAGCTTGGCGTGGATGTGCTCGTAGCGCGGCAGCAGGGCCGCGCGGGCGGCGTCGTCGCGGAACCAGTCGAGCACCGCGCCCGCCAATCGTTCCGGCGTGCAGTCCTGCTGCATCAGCTCCGGCACGATCGGCTCGTTCGCCAGCACGTTGGGCAGGCTGTAACGGTGCACGCGCATCAGTCCCAGCCCCATCACCAGCCGGTAGGTGAGGCCGGCGATGCGGTAGCCGACCACCATCGGCCGCTTGGCCAGCAGGGCCTCGAGGGCGGCGGTGCCGGAGGCCAGCAGGACCACGTCGGCGGCGACCAGGGCCTCGTGCGCGCGGCCGTCGAGCACCTGCACGCCCGCGAGCGGCGCGGCGGCCAGCTCGGCCTCGATCGCGGCGCGGCATGCCGGCGTCGCCGCGGGCACCAGCACGCGCAGGCCCGGCTGCTGCCCGGCGACCTGGCGCGCGGCCTCCAGGAAATCCGGCCACAGCCGCCGGATTTCGCCCAGGCGGCTGCCCGGCAGCACCGCCAGCACCGGTCCCGACACGTCCAGGCCCAGGGCGCGGCGCGCCGCGTCGCGGTCGGGCACGGGCGGGAAGGCGTCGGCCAGCGGGTGGCCCACGAAGCGGGCGTCCACCCCGTGCCGTGCGTAGATCGGCGGTTCCATCGGGAACAGGCACAGCACGCGGTCGGCGCTGCGCCCGATCTTCGCCGCCCGGCCCTCGCGCCAGGCCCAGACCGAGGGGCTGACGTAGTGCACGGTCGGGATGCCGGCCTGCTTCAGGCGACGCTCCAGGCCGAGGTTGAAATCCGGCGCGTCCACGCCGATGAACACGTCCGGCCGCCAGTCCAGCAGGCGACGGCGCAGGGTGGCGCGCAGGCGCAACAGGCGCGGCAGGTGGCGCAGCACTTCGGCCAGGCCCATGACCGCCAGTTCCGAGCAGTCATGCCAGGTGTCCATGCCCTCGGCGCGCAGGCGCGGGCCGCCGATGCCGGCGACCTGGGCGTCCGGATGGCGGGCCTTGAGTTCGCGCACCAGGCCGGCGGCCAGCAGGTCGCCGGAGGCTTCGCCGGCGACCAGGGCGATCCGGGGCGGGCGGCCGGGCGCCATCGCCGCCCCGGCCTCAGCGCAGCAGGCCGCGCGCGCTGCGCTCGATGAAATCGAGCATCAGGCGCACGTCCCCGGATTCGCCGGCGCTTTCGGCCAGCTGGCTGCGCGCTTCGGCCAGGGGCTTGCCGGACATGTACAGCGCCCGGTAGGCGCGCTTGATCGCGGCGATGCGGTCGGCGTCGAAGCCGCGGCGCTTGAGGCCCTCGGCATTGATCCCGCGCGGCGCAGCGTACTTGTCGGCCACCATCACGAAGGGCGGCACGTCGGCGTTGACCAGGCTGCCCATGCCGACGAAAGCGTGGTCGCCGATCTTGCAGAACTGGTGGATGCCGGCGAAGCCGCCCAGGATCGCCCAGTCGCCCAGTTCGGCGTGGCCGGCCAGGGTGGCGTTGTTGGCCAGGATGCAGCGGTTGCCGATG
>JAYRTA010000451.1:0-1946 GCA_041919875.1 Arenimonas sp. | reverse complement strand
GGTGGACAGCAGCCAGGCCTCGCCCTCGGTGCGCGGGTCGGTGATCAGCTGCAGGCCGGTGGTGCGCTTGGCCACCCACTTGGAGATCGCCAGCGAGAACAGGGCGCCGCCGAAGCCGAACACGGCCGCGAACGCCAGCAGGCCGCCCTGCCCGCCGAGGTTCACGCCGAACGCGCGCAGCACGCTCATCACGATGCCGAGCAGGACCAGCACGGCCAGGTTGGTGGCGAGGAACAGGGCGATGCGCTTGAACATGGTCGGGGCTTCCGGTTCGGCGCCGGGGGGCGCGCTCGTGGTGGTCAATGTAGCCGCGAGGCGTGAAAATCAAGTCGCCATGGATGCCCGCCCGCCCTACATCGGCCGTTTCGCGCCCTCCCCGACCGGCCCCCTGCACCTGGGATCACTGGTGGCCGCGCTGGGCAGCTGGCTGTTCGCGCGCCGGGCCGGCGGGCGCTGGCGGGTACGCATCGAAGACCTCGATCCGCCGCGGGAGATCGCCGGCGCCGCCGAGCACCAGCTCGCCACCCTGCACGCCTTCGGCCTGCATCCCGACGGCGAGGTGTGGTGGCAGAGCCGCCGGCACGCGGCCTACCAGGAGGCGCTGGACCGGCTGCTGGCGGCGGGCGATGCCTTCGAATGCCGCTGCAGCCGCAGCGCGCTGGCCGCCGTCGGCGGCGTCCACCGGGAGTGCGTGGCCGGCAGCCCGCGCGGACGCGCGCCCGCGATCCGGCTGCGCGTGCCGGCGACCCGCCTCGCCTTCGAAGACGGCATCCAGGGCGCGTATGCACAGGACCTGGCCCGGGACGTCGGCGATTTCGTGCTGCGGCGCGCGGATGGTCCCTGGGCCTACCAGTTGGCCGTGGTCGTGGACGATGCGGCGCAAGCCGTCACCGACGTCGTGCGCGGGGCCGACCTGCTCGATTCCACGCCACGCCAGATCTTCCTGCAGCAGCGCCTGGGCCTGTCCACGCCCGCGTATCGCCACCTGCCCCTGGTGCTCGATGGCGAGCGCCGGAAACTCTCGAAATCGCTGGGCGCCCTGCCGGTGGACGCTTCCGACCCCTGGCCGGCGCTGGCGGTCGCCTGGCGCCTGCTGGGCCAGGGCGCGCCCTTCGAGCGCGCATCCACGCCCGACGCGGCGCTGGCGCGGGCGCTGTCGCGCTTCGATCCGGCGCGGGTGCCGCGCGAGGCCCGGCGCGTCAGCGGGATTGTCGGCGCCATGTGAATTCACCGTCGTGCAGGCTTGCATGGCCTTCGCGCGTGGGTGATGCTCCGGGGCCCGGCAAGGGTCGCCGGCATGCGAATCACATGGGAGCTCCATGTCGTCACCCCGCATCATCAAGAAGTACCCGAACCGCCGTCTCTACGACACCGGCATCTCCAGTTACGTGACCCTGGAGGACGTGCGCCAGCTGATCCTGGAGCGCGAGGACTTCGTGGTGCACGACGCCCGCAGCGGCGCCGACCTCACCCGCGGCGTGCTGCTGCAGATCATCGCCGAGCATGACGACCACGGTCCCCAGATCTTCACCAATGCCCTGCTGACCGAAGTGATCCGCCTGCGCGGGGACACCCTGCAGGGCTTCATCGGCAGCTTCCTCGAGCGCAGCCTGCAAGTCTTCCTGGAACAGCAGCAGTCGCTGCGCACCCAGATTTCCAGCCTGGTCGGCCAATCGCCCTGGGCCCTGGTGAACCAGCTGGCGGAAAAGAACCTCGAGATCTGGCGCGCCCTGCACCAGGGCCTGACCGGCGGCAAGTCCTCGCCGCGCAGCGGCCGCCGCGGGCGCTGAGCCCTAGATCTCCCGCGCCACCCGGAAGCCGATGCGGGCGCCCCGGCTGGTGGCCGGGGCCGACTGCCGCGCGGCCGAACGTGCCCGGTCCAGCGTGCTCGCCCAGGAGGCGCCGCGCACCACGCGCTCCTGGCAGCCCGGATTGACCCAGGCGCT
>JAYRTA010000450.1:0-1947 GCA_041919875.1 Arenimonas sp. | reverse complement strand
CGCCAGGCCGCGCCAGCCGGCATGGGCCAGGCCGATCTCGCGCCCGTCGTCGGCGGCCAGCACCACGGGCAGGCAGTCGGCCGTCAGCACCGCCAGCACCACGCCGGGCACCGCGCTCACGGCCGCATCGGCGACCGGCTCGGGCGCGCCGGGCACGGGGGCGGCCAACGCGCGGACGACCCCGGTGCCATGCACCTGCTCAAGCCAATGCGGCTCCGAAGGCAGGCGCAGCTGCCGGGCCAGCCACTGGCGATGGGCCCGGGCCAGGGCGGGATCGTCGCCGCAGCGCAGGCCCAGGTTGAAGCGGTCGAAGGGCGGGGGCGACTGGCCCGGCCCGTTTCGCAGGCTGGTGCCCGCATGCACGCCGGGGGGCGCTGGCCAATCGGCATCCAGCCAGCCCGGCGCCGCCATCGGTCAGGCCTTGAAGGCGGCGGTATCGGCGCGCAGGTCGGCCGCCAGGGCCACCATGTCGGCCGGCATGGGTGATTCGAACACCACGGTCTCCCCGCTGCCCGGGTGCACGAAGCTGAGCTTTTCCGCGTGCAGCGCCTGCCGGCGGAAGCCGTGCAGCCGCGCCACGAGCTCGGCCGTGGCCGCCTTGGGCAGCCGGAACGCGCCGCCGTAGAGCGGATCGCCGACGATGGGGTGGCGCACGTGGGCCATGTGCACGCGGATCTGGTGCGTGCGGCCGGTCTCGAGCCGGCATTCGACCAGGGTGTGTGCGCGGAACTTCTCGCGCACGCGGTAGTGGGTGACGGCGTCGCGGCCGCCGGCCTTGAGCACCGCCATGCGCACGCGGTCGGTCGGGTGGCGGCCGATCGGGGCGTCCACGGTGCCGCCCGCGACCATCGGGCCCTGCACCACGGCAAGATACTGGCGGTGCACCTGGCGGCCCGACAGCTGCTCGACCAGGGAGGCATGCGCGCGCAGGCTGCGCGCAACCACCATCAGGCCCGAGGTGTCCTTGTCGAGGCGGTGGACGATGCCGGCGCGCGCGAGTTCGGCCAGCTTCGGGTCGCGGTGCAGCAGGGCATTGACCAGGGTGCCGCGCGGGTTGCCGGCACCGGGGTGCACGACCAGCCCCGCCGGCTTGTCCACCACGATCACGTCCTCGTCCTCGTGCAGGACCACGATCGGGATGTCCTCGGGCTGGGCATCGGTCTCGAGCGACATGCGCACGGCCAGGGTGACCGGCTCGCCGCCCCGCACCGACTCGCTGGGCTTGGCCAGGCGGCCATCGAGCAGGGCGTCGCCGGCCTTGATCCATTCGGTCAGGCGGGAGCGGGAGAAATCGGGGAACAGCTCGGCCAGCGCCTGGTCGAAGCGGCGGCCGGCCGAGCCCAGCGGGATGCTGGCCTCGAGCAGTTCACGCGACTCGGCGTCGTCGTCGGTGGCGGTTGGCGGGGTCATGAGGGGCCTCGGGCATGGGGCCGGGTGCCCGTGACCTGCGTTCAGGTGGGCGTCGGCGGGCTTTCCGGTATTATCCCCGAACTTGCGACCCCAGCGCCCGGCCCTATCCGAATGACCCTGACCCATCGCGTGATCCGCTTCGCCTCCGTGCTCGCCCTCGTCGCCCTCCTGGGCGGCTGCCAGACCATGAAGGGCTGGTTCGGCGGCGACAAGGAAAAAGAGACGGAAACCCTGCCGGTCGAGCAGATGTACTCCGTCGCCAAGACGTCGATGGAGAGCGGGAACCATGCCCGCGCCACCCGCTACTACCAGCGCCTGGTCGCCCGGTTCCCGTTCGGCGAATACAGCGAGCAGGCCCAGCTGGAGCTGGCGTACTCGCTCTACAAGCAGAACAAGACCGAGGAAGCGACGTCCACCATCGACCGCTTCATCCGCACCTACCCGACCCACCGGCATATCGACTACGCCTATTACCTCAAGGCGCTGATCAATTTCGAGCGCAGCGCCGGCGTGATCCTGCGGGTCACCCGCCAGGAC
>JAYRTA010000449.1:993-1948 GCA_041919875.1 Arenimonas sp. | reverse complement strand
CACCGGAATCCGCCGGAAACGAAGCTGGGGAACGGGGACGTCACGGGGCGCGGGGGCTCGGGGCGGGGGCGCACCTACTGTATTCGGCCGGCCGCGGCGGCGCTAGGCTCGGCCGCCCCGGGCCAGCCGCGCCATGCGCTGGGCATCGGCCAGGATGCCGCGCAGGATCTTCACCTCGCGCTGGTCCAGGCCGGCGCGCAGGTACAGGCGGCGCAGGCGGGACATGACCATCTCGGGCGCCCGGCCCTTGTGGAAGTCGATGTCGTCCAGGGCCTGGGCCAGGTGGTCGAAATAGCGTTCGAGCTCGTCGGCGGTGGCCGGGGGCTCCGGGGCGCCGCCCTCGGGACCGGCCGGGGGCGGGGCCAGGCGGCCGGCCCCGAGCAGGGCCAGGCGCAGTTCGTAGGACAGCACCTGCACGGCCGCCGCCAGGTTGAGGGAGCTGAAGCCGGGGTCGGTGGGGATGCAGACGGTGGCGTGGCAGCGCTGCAGTTCCTCGTTGTCCAGGCCGGTGCGCTCGCGGCCGAACAGGAGGGCGACCGGCCCGCGCGCGGCGGCTTCGACCAGTTCGCGGGCGGCCTCGCGCGGGCTGAGTTCGGGCAGGGGCACGGTGCGCCGGCGGGCGCTGGTGCCGATCACCCGGTGGCAGCCGGCCAGGGCCTCCACCAGGCTGGCCTGGACCGGGGCGGCGGCCAGGAGGTCGTCGGCGCCGGCGGCCAGGGCGAGGGCCTCGGGGTCGGGGAACCGTTCCGGGGCGACCAGGTGCAGGCGGGACAGGCCCATGGTCTTCATGGCCCGGGCGGCCGAGCCGATGTTGCCCGGGTGCTGGGTCCCGACCAGGACGATGCGGAGGTTGTCGGCGATGTTCATGCGGCGTGCGGGCCCGGCGGGAGGCAACCTGTTATCCTTGCGCGGCGCCGGCTCGACCGGCCCCTCGTTCTCTTCACAATCCAGCGGT
>JAYRTA010000449.1:0-981 GCA_041919875.1 Arenimonas sp. | reverse complement strand
CACGGCGGCGCGCGCCGCCGGTAGCCTCATCCTGCGCCACATGGGCAAGCTCGATGCCCTGAACGTGGTGGAAAAGGCCCGGCAGGACTACGCCAGCGAGGTCGATGCCGCGGCGGAAGCCGAGATCATACGCGAGCTGCGCCGCGCCTTCCCCGATTACGCGATCCTGGCCGAGGAGTCGGGCGCGATGGGCAAGGGCCGCTACACCTTCGTGGTGGACCCGCTGGATGGCACCTCGAACTACCTGCGCGGGCTGCCGCATTTCTGCGTGTCGATCGCGCTGGTGGAGAACGGCGAGCCGATCCACGGGGTGGTGTTCGATCCGCTGCGCAACGAGCTGTTCACGGCTTCGCGCGGGGCGGGCGCCCTGCTGAACGACCGCAAGATCCGGGTGGGCGAGCGCAAGGACCTGGCCGGTTCGCTGCTGATCACCGGGTTCCCGCCGCGCGAGCGCAAGCGCCTGGCACCGCAGCTCGAGGCCCTGTCGAAGCTGATGGCCGAGGCCGAGGACATCCGGCGGACCGGCTCGGCGGCGCTGGACCTGGCATACGTGGCCTGCGGGCGGGCCGACGGGTACTTCGAGGCGGGCATCAAGCCCTGGGACATCGCCGCCGGCCTGCTGCTGGTGCGCGAGGCCGGCGGGCGGGTCTGCGATCTCAAGGGACGCACCGACCGCCTGCTCGACTGCGGCCAGATCGTGGCCGGCAACCTCAAGCTGGGCGAACAGCTGCAGAAGTCCCTGGTCGCCTCGGGCTACGCCGCCGCCTTCGCCTGACCCCCACCTCGGGCCGCGAAAACGGAATCCGAAAGCGGTACCAGGTTCAATTCTTTCGGAAAAACGGATCCAGGTTCATTTCTTTCCTGAGGTGGAATCCGGGCGCAGGACATTGCGGGATCCCCGCCGTCGGGAACGCGCTGCGCACGCCCTCCTGCGCTCTTTCGCTCCGGAGGGCATCCGCATCACGTCCCCGCCGTCCGGAT
>JAYRTA010000448.1:0-1952 GCA_041919875.1 Arenimonas sp. | reverse complement strand
CACCTATTCGCGCGGTTACAAGGGGCCGGCCTACAACGTCTTCTTCAACATGGGCGCGACCGCCGACTTCGCGCTGGCGCCCGAGAAGAGCAAGTCCTTCGAAGTGGGCCTGAAGTCCGAGCTGCTGGACCGCCGGCTGCGCCTCAATGTGTCGGTCTTCGACACCCAGTACGACGGCTACCAGGCCAATGTGCCCGACCTGGTCAACGGCACCATCGTCACGCGCCTGATCAACGCGGGCGAGGTCAGCACCAAGGGCTTCGAGGCCGACCTCACGGCGCGCGTCACGCCTGCACTCACGCTCAACGCCAGCATCGCCAACATCCGTGCGCGAGTGAAGAACTTCAACTGCCCGCCCGGGGCGGCTTCCAGCTGCGACATCAACGGCAAGCCGCTGCCCAACGCGCCGGACTGGAAGGCCAGCCTGCGCGCGCGCTACGTCCAGCCGATCAGCGAGCAGCTGACCCTGGACCTCGGCTTCGACGCCAGCTGGCAGACGCGCACCCAGTTCGACCTGCAGCAGCAGCCCAACGCCTTCCAGCCCGAGTACGCGATCTACAACGCCCGCGTGGCGCTGCAGAGCGAGGCCGGCTGGACCCTGGCGCTGATCGGCCGCAACCTCGCCGACACCTCCTACGCCACCCTGGTGCAGAACTCCGGCAACCACATCAACCGCTACGTGCCGCGCGACGACTCGCGCTACTGGGGTCTGAACCTGCGCTACGACTTCTGAGGGGCGTGATGGACAACGCGTTTCGCGCGCTGCTGGCGCGGCGTGAACGGGAGTGCCCGCTGGGCAGCTGGATCATGTCGGCCAGCCCGCTGGTGGCCGAGGCCATGGGCCATGCCGGTTTCGACTGGGGGGTGGTCGACATGGAGCACACCCCGCTCGACCTGCAGACCGTGGTGCAGCTGCTGCAGGCGCTGGCCGGCACGCCGCTGGCGCCGGTGCTGCGCGTGCCCTGGAACGACACGGTGAGCATCAAGCGCGTGATGGACGCCGGCGCCACCACCCTGCTGGTGCCCTTCGTGCAGAACGCCGCCGAGGCGGCGCGGGCGGTGGCCGCCACCCGCTACCCGCCCGAGGGCGTGCGCGGCATGGCGGGCATGAGCCGCGCCTCGCGCTTCGGCACCTTGCCCGACTACCTGAAGCGCGCCAACGAAAGGGTCTGCGTGATCGTGCAACTGGAATCCCCCGAAGCGGTGGCGGCGCTGGAGTCCATCGCCGCCGTGCCGGGCGTCGATGCGCTGTTCCTCGGGCCGGCCGATCTGTCGGCCGCCATGGGCCATGCCGGTGAGCTGACGCACCCCGAGGTGTTCGCGTTGATGCAGGACGCGGCGCAGCGCTGCCGGCGCCTGGGCAAGCCGGTCGGCACGGTGGGTGGCAACCCGGCCCTGGTGCAGCGCTACCGCGAGGCCGGCTTCGACTTCGTCGCCATCGCCTCCGACCTCGGCCTGCTGATGCAGAAGGCGCAGGGCGTGCTGGCCGAGCTGCGCCAGCAGGCCCCCAAAGCCGATTCAGCCGCCTCGGCCGGCTACTGAGATGAACATGCCCCCAGTCTCGCTCGCGCTCGCCTCCCTTGCAGGGCGCGCCGCGCCTGACGGCTCGGCCCTTCGCCGGGCCGAGCCGGTCCGCCGGACCCGCTCAGCCCACGCTCAGCCCCGAGGGGGCGCTCAGTGGCTTCGGACGGCCGGACGCCACTGACATGGCCGCCATCGAACTGCGCCAGGTGCGCAAGAGCTACGACGGCCGCACGGCCATCATCCACGGCATCGACCTGGAGGTGAACAAGGGCGAATTCGTGGTCTTCGTCGGCCCCTCGGGTTGCGGCAAGAGCACCTTGCTGCGCATGATTGCCGGGCTGGAAAGCATCAGCGGCGGCGAGGTGCGCATCGGCGACCAGGTCGTCAACGACATGCCGCCGAGGGCCCGCGACATCGCCATGGTGTTC
>JAYRTA010000447.1:0-1971 GCA_041919875.1 Arenimonas sp. | reverse complement strand
GCAGCAGCGCGCCCCCGTGCCGGCCCTGGCCGGCCAGCCGGATCACCTGGCCTTCGCCGATGCCGGCGGGAATGTTGACCTCCAGGGTGCGGCCATCCACGTCGATGCGCTGGCGGCCGCCGGCGTAGGCCATGTCCAGCGGCACGGCCAGCTTGGCCCGGGTATCGCCGGCCGGCCCGGGCCGGGCCCGGCCAGGGCCCCGGCCGCCGAACAGCGATTCGAAGAAATCGCTGAAGCCACCGTTGCCCAGGTCGGCATCGAAGCGGAAGCCATGGCCACCGGGTCCGCCGGCGCCGAAGTCGGGCGGCGGCCGGAAATCCTCGCCCGGCCGGTAGCCGCGGGCGCGCAGCTGGTCGTAGGCCGTGCGCTTCTCCGGGTCGCGCAGGACCTCATAGGCCTCGGTGATCGCCTTGAAGCGCTCCTCCGCGCCCGCTTCCTTGCTCACGTCCGGGTGGTACTTGCGCGCCAGCCGCCGGTAGGCGGTCTTGAGTTCCGCCTCGCCGGCCGTGGGCTCGACGCCGAGGGTGTCGTAGTAGTCCTTGAACTGCATGCTCTGGCCTTGGAAACGAAGGACCCGCGGGGAGGCCGCGGGTCCAGTGTATGCGCCCGGGGCCGGGCCGCGTGCCGGGCCCGGGCTCCTTGCCCGGGCCGCGGCCGGGGCTTACTGCACCTGGATGCGGCGCGGCGTGGTTTCCGGGCGCTTGGGGATGGTGATTTCCAGCACGCCGTGGCGCCCGTTGGCCGTGATGCCTTCCGGGTTGGCGCTGTCGGGCAGGGCGAACCGGCGGTAGAAGACGCCGTGGGCGCGCTCCACCCGCGAATAGCGCTCGGATTCGGTCAGCGACGCGGTCTTGCGCTCGCCCTTGATCGACAGGATGCCCTTGTCCATCTGCACCTCGATCTGGTCCGGGTCGACGCCCGGCAGGTCGGCGAAGATGACGAAGCGCTCGGCCTCTTCCTTGATGTCCACGCGCGGCACCCACTGGCTGGTGACCACGCTGGAGGCGTCGGTGTCCTCGCCGTGGAAGAACTTGTCGAAGACCTGCTTGATCTCGTCCTGCAGCAGGCGGGGATGGGTGTTGGCGTAGCGGGTCAGGCTCATCTCGTGCTCCTTGGTGTCAGGGCGGTCGGCGCCGCCATGCCCGGGAAATAGGGCCGGGCCCCGGCAGTTCAAGGCCCCCACCCCGCCGTCACGGCCGGCGGTTAAACTCCGGGCCGGCTTTCCCCCAACCGGAGCTCCCATGACCATCCAGGTCGGCGATACCCTGCCCCACGCGGTCCTCAACACCCTGCGCGACGGCGTGCAGGCCGTGGATACGAACGATGTCTTCGGCGGCCGCAAGGTCGTGCTGTTCGCGGTGCCGGGGGCGTTCACGCCGACCTGTTCGGCCAAGCACCTGCCCGGCTACGTCGAGAAGCTCGCCGACTTCCGCGCCCGCGGCATCGACCTCGCCTGCCTGTCCGTCAACGACGCCTTCGTGATGGATGCCTGGGCCAAGTCGCAGTCGGTGCCCGAGGGCGTGCAGATGCTGGCCGACGGCAACGGCGCCTTCGTCGAGGCCCTGGGCCTGGAACTCGACGCCAGTGCCTTCGGCATGGGCAAGCGCAGCAAGCGCTTCGCGCTCTATGCCGAGGACGGCGTGGTGAAGCAGTTGCACGTGGAGGCGCCGGGCGAGTTCAAGGTGTCCTCGGCCGAATACGTGCTCGAGCACCTGCCGGGCTGACCGGGCTCAGCGCAACACCCGCAGTTCCAGTTCGTCCCAGGCACCGCCCTCGGCGAGGGCGGTGATCCGCTGCGGCCCCGGCGTGGCGAAATCGTGGCGCCATGCGGCGCTGCCGCGCGTCTCGCCCGCGAGGCGGCCGTTGACCAGCCACAGCACGCGCCCGCTGGCGCCGACCGCGCGCAGGCGCAGGCGCGGCGGGCTCGCGCTGCCGGGCGGCCGCGCCAGGGCGCTGCCCGGCGGCGGACCC
>JAYRTA010000446.1:0-1973 GCA_041919875.1 Arenimonas sp. | reverse complement strand
ATCCGGGTAGAAGCTGCCCAGGCTCTGCGCGGCGTCCTCGATGAGGGCGATGCCGGTCTCGCGCGCCAGTGCTTCGAAGGCGGCGGCATCGGGCGCGCGGCCGTTGCTGCTGACCAGCATCAGCGCCCGGGTCTTCGGCGTGATGGCGCGGCGCACGGCGTCGGCACGCAGGATCAGGTCGCTGGCGTCCACGTCGACGAACACCGGCCGGGCGCCCAGCATCTGCACGCTGTTGGGCGTGGCGATCATGGTGTAGTTCGGGCAGATCACCTCGTCGCCCGGCCCCACGCCGACGGCCAGCGCCGCCAGCGTCAGGCTCACCGTGCCGTTGTTGACGACCACGCAGTGCCGGGACCCGGTGAACGCGGCAATCGCGCGCTCGAAGGCCGCGGTGCGCTCGAACTCGGTGAAGAAGCCGTCCTCGTCGAGGTAGGCCGCCAGTTCGGCTTTTTCGGGCGCGCCGAACAAGGGGCGCATCTGGGGGATGAATTCGGTGGCGCTGTCGCTCATCGTCGGGGAATCGGTTGGATGCTGTTGCCCAGGCTGTCGGGCGGATGGCGCTGGGTGAAGAGCGGCCACACCTCGGGGCTGGCGGCGCGGAAGGCGCGGATCAGCAAGGCGCGGTCGGCGGCCGCGAGGCGCTTGCGCGAGAGGTAGACGCCACTGTCGTTCCAGGGCAGTTCCTCGATGTTCTCGACGCGCAGCTCGCGGGCCAAGGGTCGCAGCCGGTCGTCCAGCTCGAGCGTACCGATCAGGGTGGTCGGCGCCATGATGGCCACGTCGGCGATCCCCAGCTGCAGCGCGCGTGCCACGCCGGCCGGCTCGGCTTCGAGGATCAGGCGGCCCTGGCGCTGAAAGGCCTCCACGGCCAGCCGGTAGGTGGCGCCGAAGTCGAAGCCGCGCACCACCGCCACACGCAGCTCGTGCCGTCGCAGCAGGTCGCCCAGGGTCTGCAAGGCCGGCAGCTCGCGGCCACGCAGCGACAGCAGGGCCGGCCGGCTGCGCACCAGCGGCACGAAGTCGCCCAGCGCGTCGCGCGGCGAGGTGCGCGAGGCCGGAATCAGCAGATCGGCCTGACCGAGCTCGAACATCTGCGCCAGCCGGGCACGCGGCACGATGGGGTGGGTGAAGCGGCAACCGGTGCGCCGGCTCACCTCGGCCAGCCAGTCCGGGTAGATGCCGCCGACGGCGTGGCCGTGCACGACCACGCTCAGGCCGATCGGTGCCACCGGCGCCTCGATGGCGCGCGAGCAGGCCGCCGCCGCCCAGGGGTGGGCGAGCAGGCCAGAAAGGCCCAGCAAGCCGAGCAGGGCAGCGCGCCATCCCCTCATGGCAGGCGCTCGGCCTCGAGGTTCAGCGACACCAGCAGACCGCCTTCCTTGTCCATGTGCGGGTAGTAGGCCTGCGAGTGGTCGTCGATGCCGGCATGCTCGGTGGCGCGCCAGTCCCAGCGGCGCACCGCGCCGAAGCCGGCGTCCTGCAGCAGGCGGGTCAGCGAGGCTTCGTCGTAGCAGGTGCGGTGGTAGAGGCAATGCGGCCCCTGGGCAGTGGCGATCTCCATGCGGCCGTAGAGCGGACCGAGCACCCGCTCGATGGCGCCGCTGCGGCGGTAGACCTCGATCAGCGCCTCGAAGTCGGGCACCGCCAGGCGCAGCAGGCCGCCGGGCCCCAGCACGCGCCGCCATTCGGCCAGCACGGCGACGGCCTGCTGGCGGTCGAAATACTCGAAGGCGTGGCTGCAGTAGATGAGTTCGGCCGCGCCGTCGGCCACGAAGGGCAGGGCGTCGATGCGGCTTTGGTGGTCGATGTGCGGCAAGTCGCACAGGTCGACGTGCACGAAGCCCGGGATTTGACGGTGCCAGCAGCCGAGGTGGAGCTTCATGCCGCCCTCCTCAGGGCCGCCCCAAGGAGGGCGCGGCCCCCTCGGGGGGTGGCGACCGCAGGGAGACTGGGGGCTGTCATGCCGCCCTCCG
>JAYRTA010000445.1:0-1979 GCA_041919875.1 Arenimonas sp. | reverse complement strand
GAAACGCACGTCGGCCTCGATGCGCCGCGCCGCGTCGCCCGCGTCGCCGTCGGGTGCCCCCGTCGCCGCCGGCCCGTCCGCGGCCGCGCTCGCGCCCCCGTCCGGCGGGGCCGGCTGGCAGGCCATCAGCAGGCAGACCCCGAGCGGGGCGATCAGGCGGGCGGTGCGGCGCATCGGCGACTCCGGCAACGGGACCGCGCGACGCTATCACCGCGCCGCCGCGCGTGGAATCATGGCCGCGTTCACGACCGGAGCCCGCCGATGTCGCCCACGCCCCTCGCCACCCCCGGCCCGCGCGAGCGCTGGCTGCTGATCGCCCTGGTGTCCGGCGCCCTGGTCGCCTCGGGCCTGCAGCCGCACGACCGGCTCACCTGGTCGCTCGAGGTCGTCTGGGTCGCGGTCGGCCTGCCGCTGGTGATGGCCTGCTGGCATCGCTTCCCGCTCAGTCGCCTGCTGGCGTGGCTGCTGGCCCTGCATGCGCTGGTGCTGGTGTACGGCGGCGCCCACACCTATGCGCTCACGCCGCTGGGCCTGTGGGCGCAGGAAGCCTTCGACCTGGCCCGCAACCACTACGACCGCCTGGGCCACTTCATGCAGGGTTTCGTGCCGGCGATCCTGGCGCGCGAACTGCTGCTGCGGACCTCGCCGCTGCGGCCGGGCAAGTGGCTGGCCTACCTGTGCATCGCCGCGGCCCTGAGCTTCAGCGCCTTCTTCGAAATGATCGAATGGTGGGCGGCCCTGGTCTGGGGCGGCGACGCCGACGCCTTCCTCGCCACCCAGGGCGATGTCTGGGATACGCAATGGGACATGTTCCTGGCCCTGGTCGGCGCGATCGTCGCGCTGCTGCTGTTCTCGCGCCGGCACGACCGCCAGCTGGGCCTGCGCTAGCGCTCGCCGGCGCGGCCCCAGCCGCCCATCGCATCGGCCATCACCAGGTTGCGGCCGGCGTTCTTGGCGGCGTACATCGCCCGGTCGCCGCGCTGGAGCAGCTGCGAGAAATGCCGGTCGGCCGGCGCCAGCACCGCCGCGCCCACCGAGATCGTCACCGCCCGCGCCTTCTCGCCCAGGCGCAGGGGCATCGCCGCGAAGGCCTCCCGGATGCGCTCGCCCGCGGCCACCGCGCTGGCGCCGTCGGTGCTGGGCATCAGCACGATGAACTCCTCGCCGCCCAGGCGGCCGAGCAGGTCCTCGGCGCGCAGCTGGTCGCGGATGCGCTCGACCGCGCGCACCAGCGCCTCGTCACCGGCGGCGTGGCCCAGTTCGTCGTTGATCGCCTTGAAGTGGTCCAGGTCCACCACCAGCACCGACAGCGACGTGCCGTGCCGGCGCGCGGCCGCCATCGCCCGGGTGCCCAGTTCCTCGATGGCGCGGCGGTTGTAGCAGTCGGTGAGGTAGTCCACCCGCGCCGCGCGCTCCAGCTCCCGGCCGCTGCGCTCGGTGCACAGCAGCAGGAAGCCGACCGTGGCCACCACCGGCAGCACCGCGCCCAGGGCATAGGTGAGCAGCTGCACGTGGGTGAGCTCGAATACGCCGGTCACCAGGTCCGGCCGCAGCACCAGCGCGCCCGCGCGGTAGGCCATGATCGCCGCCGCCCCCGCGAACGACAGGCCGGCGACATGCCGGATCACGCGCCGCGCCGGCGAATAGCGGTACACCGTGAAGGCGCAGTAGCCCAGCTGCCAGGCCAGCACCAGGGAAATCGCCACCAGCCGCGCCGTCAGGTCCGGTGTCACCAGGCCCCACCACGCCGACACGCCCACCGCCAGCACCATCGAGCCCGCCAGCAGGCCAGGCCGCGGCGGCACGCCGAAGAAGCGGCGCAGCGACAGCGCGTACGCGACGAAGGCGGCGGCGATGGTGGCGTTGGCCACCACGATGGTCACCCAGGCGGGAGCGATGTCGCGCAGGGTCAGCAGCACGAAGCCCGCCGGCTGCAGCAGGGTCGCCACCACCCACCAGGCCACGGCCGGCCGGTAGGC
>JAYRTA010000444.1:0-1994 GCA_041919875.1 Arenimonas sp. | reverse complement strand
GACGGCCTGCGGCCATCCTGGCCGTCCCTGCGCACCTCGTCCTCGACCTCCACCTCGCGGATCACCTCGCCCTCGATGATCAGCCCGCGGTTGCCGCCGGCCGGGCCGTAGCCGCCCGCCCGCCCGCCGCCTGCGGACGCCTGCGCGTCCATCTGCGCACGCATCGCCTTGCGCAGCGCGCGCGTCTTCCACCACACCCAGCCCCAGATCGCCACGCCGGCGGTCAGCAGCACCGCGAAGAAGGCGACCGAGAAGGTCAGCGCGAGCATGAAGACGCCCGCCATGACGACCGCGCCCACCACCTTCTGCAGCAGCGTGGGCGGCTTGGCGGCCGGCCCGCCGAGGGTCTGGAAGATGCCGGAGAATCGGGGATCCCTGTACATGAGTCGGTCCTGTCGGGCGGCGCGGACCGTCCGCGCCGCATGCGGGGGTGTGAGCCCCTGGCGGAAAAAAGATTCCATGCAGGCGAAGATGTGCATGGATTGCTTGCACATTCTCGCCCAATCGGAGCGCGCTTGCCGAGCGCGGCGAGCCACCCGCATTGAAAACCCCGCCCGGACACGCGAACATCCGTCCATGCCCGCCCTCGCCCTGCACCAGCTCCGCACCCGCCACATCGGCCCGGTCGATCTCGACGTCGCCGCCGGCGAATGTGTCTGCATCCGCGGCGCCTCGGGCAGCGGCAAGTCCCTGCTGCTGCGCGCGATCGCCGATCTCGACCCGCACGCGGGCGAGGCCCTGCTGGATGGGCGCGCGTGCTCGTCCATGCCGGGCCCGGCCTGGCGGCGCCGGGTGGCGCTGGTGATGGCCGAGGGCCAGTGGTGGGCCGATACCGTCGGCGAGCACTTTCCCGCCGGCTGCACGCCCGCCTGGCTGGACCGCGTGGGCCTGCCCGCCGGGGCGCTCGACTGGCAGGTGGCGCGCTGCTCCACGGGCGAGCGCCAGCGCCTGGCACTGCTGCGCACGCTGATGCAGGGGCCGGCGGTGCTGCTGCTCGACGAACCCACCGGCAACCTCGACGAGGACAGCACCGCGCGCGTCGAGGCCGTGCTCGACGACTACCGGCGCGAGCACGCCGCCGCGCTGCTGTGGGTCAGCCACGACCCGCGCCAGGCCGCACGGGTGGCGCGGCGCCGCTTCCTGCTCGAGGACGGCAAGCTGGTGGAGGAAGAGGAAGGCGGGAAGGCGGCCGCGGACAAAGGAAAGGCTGCAGGCGCGGACAGGCCCCCCGACGCCGAGGGCGCGGCATGGTGATGGAGCTCTCGGTCCTCGACCTTGCGCTCGCCGCGCTGCTGATCCTGGCGCTGGCCGGGCTGTCGCTGCGCCTGGGCCTGGGCATCGAGCAGCGCCTGGTGGTGGCGGCCGCGCGCACCACGATCCAGTTGCTGCTGATCGGTCTGGTGCTGAAGCTGCTGTTCGACAACGCGCACTTCCTGTGGGTGGCGGCGATGGCCGCGGTGATGATCACCGCCGCCGGGCGCGAGGTGATGGCGCGGCAGAAGCGCCGCTTCGTCGGGTGGTGGGGCTTCGGCCTGGGCACGCTGTCGATGTTCGTGTCCTCCTTTACCGTCAGCGTGCTGGCGCTGCTGGTGGTGATCGGCAACACGCCGTGGTATGCGCCCCAGTACGCGATCCCGCTGCTCGGCATGGTGCTCGGCAACACCATGAACGGCATCGCCCTCGGGCTGGACCGCCTGACCCAGGAGGCGAGCGCGCGGCGCATGGTGCTCGAGACCCGGCTCGCCCTCGGCCAGAACTGGAACGAGACCATCGCCGACACCCGGCGCGAGGCGATCCGCGTCGGCATGATCCCGATCATCAACGCCATGGCCGCCGCCGGCATCGTCAGCCTGCCCGGCATGATGACCGGCCAGATCCTCGCCGGCACCGCGCCGGTGGAGGCGGTGAAATACCAGATCCTGGTGATGTTCCTGATCGCCGGTGGCACCGGCTTCGGTACCGTGGTGGCGGTGAGCCTGGGCGCGCGCCGGCTC
>JAYRTA010000443.1:0-1994 GCA_041919875.1 Arenimonas sp. | reverse complement strand
CGGCACGCCATGCTTGGCGAAGCTGAAGTGGTCGGAACGGAAGAAGAAGCCCTTCTCCACGCCGTCCTCCTCCACCAGCACGCGGCCCTGCGCGTCGGCGATCGGCCGCAGCACCTCGTCCAGCTCGCTGTTGCCCAGGCCGATCACCACGAAATCCTTCGTCGGGCCGACCACGCTCATCGCGTCCAGGTTCACCACGGCCACCGTGTCCTTGAGCGGGATCACCGGGTTGGCGGCGTAGTACTTCGAGCCCAGCAGGCCCGATTCCTCCAGCGTCACCAGCAGGAACACCACCGACCGCGCCGGCTTGGGATCCTGCACCGTGAACGCCTCGGCGATTTCCAGCACGCCGGCCACGCCGGTGGCGTTGTCGATCGCGCCGTTGTAGACGTGGTCCTCGCCCTCGGGGCCGTCGTGCGTGCCCAGGTGGTCCCAGTGCGCGGTGTAGACGATCGCCTCGTCCGGCCGTTCGCTGCCGGGCAGCTTGGCCAGGATGTTGCGCGAGCTCGCTTCGCGCGTGCTCGAGTTGAGCACGGCGCTGAAGCCGGCATCGCCCAGGTCCACGGCGCGGAAGCCGGGCTTGTTGGCGGCGGCGCGCAGCGCGTCGAGGTCCTGGCCGGCGGCGCTGAACAGCTCCCTGGCGACGTCACCGGTGATCCAGCCCTGCATCGGCAGGCGCGGCTCCGGGTCCACGCTGGCCGGCAGGTCGAACTGCTCGCCCGACCAGCTGTTCTTCACCACCTCCCAGCCATAACCGGCGCCGGCGTCGTCGTGGATGATCAGCGCGGCGGCGGCGCCCTGGCGCGCGGCTTCCTCGAACTTGTAGGTCCAGCGTCCGTAGTAGGTCATCTTCTTGCCGGCGAACAGGTCGGCATCGCCGGCGTGGAAGCCCGGGTCGTTGACCAGCATCACGACCGTCTTGCCCTTCACGTCCAGGCCTTCGTAGTCGTTCCAGCCGGCTTCCGGCGCGTTCACGCCATAGCCGACGAACACCATCTCGCTGCCGCTCACCGTCACGTTCTGCTGCGCGGTGCGGGTGCCCAGCGCCATGTCGGTGCCGAAGGCGAGGGCACGGTCGCTGCCGCCCACGGTGATCTTCGCGCTGGACGTGGCCTCGTCGGCGGTGGTGGCCACCATCGGCACGTCCTGGAACCAGCTGTCGCCGTTGCCGGGCTGCAGGCCCAGGCGCTGGAACTGCGACACCAGGTAGTCGGCGGTCTTCTGCTCGCCGTCGGTGCCGGGGGCGCGGCCGCCGAAGTCGTCGCCCGACAGCACCTTCACGTGCGCGGCGAAATCCTCGGCGGAAATTTCCGGGCCGAAGCCATGCTCGGCGGAAGGGGCGGCCGCGGCGGCCGGGGCGGCCGGCGTTTCGGCCGGTTCCGGGGCCTGGCTGCAGGCGGCCAGCGCCAGCGCGGCGGCCGCGAACAACACGGTGTGCTTCATGGGGACGGGGTCTCCAGTGGACGGGACCCCGATTCTAGCCCCATCGCCCGCCCGGGCGCCCTGCGCCGGACGGGCCGCGTGGCGGGACTCAGCGCGCGGGCGGCGCGTTGCCGCTGAAGCCCTGGGCGGTGGCGCCGGTGACCGGGCCGGTCTTGGCCGTGGTGTGCACGAACAGTTCGACCTCGTGCTCGAACACCATCGGCCCGTGCACCACGGTGCCGGCGCCGATGACGATGCGCGGCAGGCGCGGCTCGCTGCCCCAGCTCCAGTTCCGCTCGGGCTTGACCACGCGCAGCTCGCCGCGCACGGTCGCGCCCTGCAGGTCGATGTCGCCGTTGGTGGTGGAGACGTTGCCCGCCACCTCGCCGTCCTCGATGCGGATCGCGCCGTTGACGTTGCTGGCATTCCCGCCGATCGTGGCGCCGGGGCGCAGGCGGATGCCGCCGTTCACGGCCTCGACGTCGCGGGCCACGCGGGCGCGCTCGGCCAGGGTGATGCCGCCGTTGACGGTCTCGACGTGGCCCGCCTCGGCGCCATCGTCCAGCGAAATG
>JAYRTA010000442.1:0-1994 GCA_041919875.1 Arenimonas sp. | reverse complement strand
GTTCTCGACCAGCGCCACCTGCTCGTCGCTGCGGCCGGTCAGGCGCAGGTAGTCGAGCGTATTGCCGTCGATGAAGAACATGGCCGCGGTGGCGCCGTATTCGGGCGCCATGTTCGAGATCGTGGCGCGGTCGCCCAGGGTCAGCGCCGCGGCACCCTCGCCGCGGAATTCAAGGTAGGCACCCACCACCTTCTGCTTGCGCAGGAACTCGGTGAGCGACAGCACGACGTCGGTGGCGGTGATGCCCGGCTGCGGCCGGCCGGTGAGTTCGACGCCGATGATGTCGGGCAGGCGCATCCACGAGGCGCGGCCCAGCATCACGTTCTCGGCCTCGAGGCCGCCCACGCCGATCGCGATCACGCCCAGCGCGTCCACGTGCGGCGTGTGGCTGTCGGTGCCCACGCAGGTGTCGGGGAACGCGACCCCGTCCTGCACGTAGATCACCGGCGACATCTTCTCCAGATTGATCTGGTGCATGATCCCGTTGCCCGGCGGGATCACGTCCACGTTGCGGAACGCCTGCTTGGTCCAGTCGATGAAGTGGAAGCGGTCGGCGTTGCGGCGGTCCTCGATGGCGCGGTTCTTCGCGAAGGCATCGGGATCGAAACCGCCGCATTCGACGGCGAGCGAGTGGTCCACGATCAGCTGCACCGGCACCACCGGGTTCACCTGGGCCGGGTCGCCGCCCTGCTCGGCGATGGCATCGCGCAGGCCGGCCAGGTCCACCAGCGCGGTCTGGCCCAGGATGTCGTGGCAGACCACGCGGGCCGGGAACCAGGGGAAGTCCCGGTCGCGGCGGCGCTCGATCAGCTGGCGCAGCGCGTCGTCGAGCGTGGCCGGGTCGCAGCGGCGCACCAGGTTCTCGGCCAGCACGCGCGAGGTGTAGGGCAGCCCGTCCCAGGCGCCCGGCTGCAGGGCCTCGACCGCGGCGCGGGCGTCGAACCAGTCCAGGGAGGTGCCGGGCAGGGGCTTGCGGAAGGCGGTATTCATGGCGGGCGCGGGGCGGAAGGCGGCGGGAAGCGGCCATTATCGCGGCCCCCACGCCCCGGGGACACCCCGCCCCGGACGGGACGGACCGTGCGCCCCCCATCCATCCGCACTGGCCGGGCCGGGCCCGGACCGGGCAGCATCGGGCCTCGTATCCCTGGGGAGCCTGTCCGATGCGCGTCCTGTTCCTGTCCGCGGCCCTGGCCGCGGCCCTTGCCCTGCCCGCCTCCGTGGGCCACGCCGCCACCCGGCCGGCCACCACCGCCTCCGCGCCCGCCGGCACCATCGACCTAGAGGCCCTGCGCATCCCGCACCACAAGTTCGTGCTCGACAACGGCCTGACCGTGCTCGTGCACACCGACCACAGCGTGCCCCTGGTCGGCGTGAACCTCTGGTACCACGTCGGCTCGCGCAACGAGACCCGCGGCCGCACCGGCTTCGCCCACCTGTTCGAACACTTCTTCTTCAACGGCAGCGAGAACTACCCGCACGGCTTCCGCGAAGCCATGGACGACCTGGGCGCCAACAACCGCAACGGCACCACCAGCACCGACCGCACCAACTTCTTCGAAGACGTTCCGACCTCGGCGCTCGAACGCACCCTGTACCTCGAGGCCGACCGCATGGGCTTCCTGGCCGGCAACCTCAGCGAGGAGATGCTCGAGCGCGAGCGCGGCGTGGTGAAGAACGAGAAACGCCAGGGCGAGAACGTTCCCTACGGCCGGGCCTGGTCGCGCATCGCCGAGACGATCTACCCGTACTCGCACCCCTACAGCTGGTCGCCGATCGGCAGCATGTCCGACCTCGACGCGGCGACGATGGACGACATCCGCCAGTGGTACGCCGGCTACTACGGCCCGAACAATGCCGTGCTCTCGCTCGCCGGCGACATCACGCTGGAACAGGCCAAGGCCCTGGTGACCAAGTACTTCGGCGGCATCGCCCCGGGCGCGCCGGTATCGCGCCAGCAGGCCTGGGTGCCGAGCCTGGACGCCGACATCCGCGAC